>JACQEL010000364.1 GCA_016200595.1 Deltaproteobacteria bacterium | reverse complement strand
TTGTGTTCGCCTAGATTCGGGGCCGTCAGCACACTCGGCGCTGGCATCCCGGAAAAGCGAAACGGAAATCCTGGTAAGACGAAATCACCGAAGACCGGATCAGTAACTTGCCGAACCGTACCCCGTTCGAGCAAATGCGGGTGGCGCACGACCTCAGGAATCGTCAGCACCGGGGCGGCTGGCACGCGCTCACGGTCGAGAGCTGCCAGCGCTGCATCACGATCAGGGAGGGCTTGTAGCCACTGCTCAATTATCTCGATCAAAATCTCCTTGTGGCGCAGACGCTCACGGATGGAACAAAACCGCGGATCATCAGCCAATTCACGCTGTCCCATCGCTCGCGTCAGCCCCCGCCATTGGTGGTCGAGAGCTGCAACAATGGTGATATATCCTTGCGCCGCACGGAAGATTCCGCAAGGAACAAGACCAGTGTGATGCGCCCCACCCCGTGTTGGCACAAACTTACCCTTGCTGGCACTGTAGACTTGCAGGCTGAAGTCGTGGACATGAATATAAGAGTCAAGTAGTGACACATCGATATATTGCCCCTCACCCGTCCGTTCGCGATGCAACAACGCACAGGTGACTGCCGCCAGTGCATGTACTCCCGTACTCACGTCCCCCATAGCCACCATAGGCATGACCGGCGCATGGTTAGCTTCGCCCATGACCTCGGTGACCCCTGAGTAAGCTTGCGCAATATAATCAAAGCCAGGCACGTGAGCGAGCGGACCGTTCTGCCCCAATGCCGAGATTGAGCACATGACCAACCGAGGGTGTAATTGCTTGAGCGCCTCATAATCAAGCCCGAGGCGCGTCATCACACCGGGGCTGTAGTTCTCCACCACGACATCCATATATGGCACCAAGGCGCGAACCAGGTCCCGGCCGGTCTCTGTCTTCAAGTTGATACACAAGCTCTGCTTGCCCAAGTTGTGTTGCAAAAAATAGGCACTGCGCCCCTTGCGCAGCACGGGATTGAGCCGCGCCGGATCACCTTTGGGCGCTTGTTCCACTTTGATTACCTCAGCCCCCATCTCGGCCATCAGCTTGGTCGTGGTAGGCCCGGCAACGATCTGCGTAAAATCTAGGACCTTATAACCTGCCAGCAGGCCTCTTCCGGCCATACGTCCCCCTTTTTTGCTAGTGCAACCGCAGCCCCTGGAGTGAATGTCCAGTCTCTATATGATACTGCTTGGTCGATTAAAGATCGCGCAGGATTCTATAGGCAAGCCCCTCTTGCTGCAAGCCTAGCCAGAGCAGGAGCCAAATAAGATTTCCGCGTATGGAAAGTAAGGAACAGAAGAACGAGGGAAATTACCCTACAGCCTTTTCGCCCTTGAACGCGCCGGGGTCTAAGGTGTACTTGCGCAGCAGTTTATAGAACTCGGCTCGGTCCTTCCCAGCCAACCCTGCCGCTCGTGAGACATTGCCTTTCATTGTGGTCAGCACCTGCACGAGGTACGTTTTTTCGAACTGTTCGCGCGCCTCTCTCAACGTGAGAACTTCGCCACGAGAACGCTGGCCCTCTTTGTTTCCCAGCAGGAGGAGGTCAGAGGTAATCAGCTCATGCGTGGCAAGTACAATCGCTCGCTCAACGACGTTGGCGAGTTCTCGCACGTTGCCAGGCCAGTCATACAGCATTAAGTGTTGTAAGGCGTCCGCCGCAAAGCCTCGGACTTCCTTGCCTATTTCCCGGCTAAACTTTTGCACGAAATGCTGTGCCAGGAGCGGAATATCCTCAGACCGTTCGCGCAGGGGCGGAAGGGAAATTGGCACAACATGGACACGATAATACAGATCCTCACGGAACTTCCCTGCTGCCACCGCTTTTGCCAAGTCTTGGTTTGTTGCCACCACCAAGCGGACATCCACCTTGGTCGGTTGACTTGCGCCTACCGAATAGAACTCTCGCTCTTGCAAAACCCGGAGAAACTTAACCTGCAGTGCCAGCGGCAGCTCACTGATTTCATCCAGGAAAAGCGTTCCCCCGTCCGCCTGTTGCATAAACCCGTGCTGAGTGCGGTCTGCGCCAGTGTACGCACCCTTGACGTGACCAAATAATTCGTTTTCCAACAGTCCTTCAGGAATTGCCCCGCAGTTAATTGCCACAAATGAACTCGACGCCCGACGACTGGCGACATGCAGAGCCCTGGCGATGAGTTCCTTTCCCGTACCGCTTTCGCCGTATAAACACACCGTGGAATCAGTGGCGGCAATCTGCGTCACCTGCCGCAGAATCTGCTGCATTTTTTCGCTGGAAGCGATGATGTTAGCAAAATCGTAACGCTCGAGGAGCAGTGAACGCAACCGTTCTACCTCTCCCTTCAGTCGGCGCACTTCCAACGCCTTCTCTAAGCGATGCAGGAGATCCTTGGGATCAAAGGGTTTGGTGAGATAATCATAGGCCCCCTTCTTCGTCGCCTCTACCGCACTGGCGATCGTTCCGTGGGCAGTCAAAATAATGACCGGAAGAGTCGGATGAATCCCCAGCAGCTTCCCTAACAGCGTAATCCCGTCCATCCCTTCCATCTTGAGATCGACAATCGCGAGTTCATAAACTTCTTCCGTCGCTCGCGCAAGGGCCTCAACTCCCCCCTCCGCCAGTGTCACGTTGTAACCTGCGGCCTCAAGCCGGACCTTCATCAAGGTTCGCAGACCTAAGTCGTCGTCCACCACGAGAATCTTTGCGCTAGGCATAACGAAATTTTCCCTCTGGGTAATCCTCTTAGCGCAAAAGCTCCCGCTCTCTCTTTTCCATCTCGACATCAATATCCCGCGAGCGATTCAGTTGTGCCCGCAGGCCACGAATCGTCGCCTCTCGAGTACGGAGGTTGCTCTGCAGTTGATTCTCCTTTTCCTGCAAGGTGAGGTTCTCATTGAGAAGAGCCGTCCATGCCCGCCCCTGGAAAGCCCACGGGCTCTGCGGGTACCTTTTGTTCAATTCCGCAAAATATTGTAACGCCTTAGCCGGATTGCGATAAGGACTCTGAGAATAGGCATAGGTAAACCCCAGGTTAAAAAGCGCAACCTCACATCCTGTCCCATCCCCGCATGCAGCCACGACACGCTCATTTTCGGCGACAAACTCGGCATAGTTGCCACTTTCCATGGCTCGTTGTGGCGGAAAAATTGGCACGGGTACTGGTTGCACCCGCGCAACCTGAGAACAAGAGCAGCTCAGCAAGAGAAGGGGGAGTACTATGCGTAGACGAGAGCGGCGAGGAGAGGCCGCTCCTTCACAAGACATTGCTTCCTCCCAGCGGTGGTCCGAGTGCGGGCATCTCTTCTTTTTCTTCCTCCTGATGATTGCGCTCGATGGGTAGGGTGAAAATAACGATCGCACCTTTGTCCGACCGATTTTCCGCCCAGATCTTGCCACCATGCGCCTCAACCACGTGCCGAGCAATAGCCAGTCCCAGCCCAGTGCCGCGTGCGTGCTCCCCGTTATGCGAGGGGCTTTGGTAGAATCGCTCAAAGATCTTTTCCAGATCCTCCTCTGGAATCCCGATCCCCGAATCGGCAACGCGCACCTCTACCCATTCCCCCTGGCTATTGCCCTCACCGGTCACGGTCGCTGAGATGGTGATACTCCCTTCCACCGGTGTAAACTTTACGGCGTTACCTAAAAGGTTATCAAGCACCTGTTGGATTCTCCCTTCATCGACCGAAAGGAGCGGCAAGGAAAAGGCTCGCGCTACCGCCAGCAGAATGTGTTTCTTTTGCGCAAGAAGTTGCACGGTTTCTACGCTTCGGGTGATCAGCGGACCAAGATCTGCTGGCACGCGGACGTATTCCATCATCCCTGCCGCCATTTTCGAGAGATCAAGCACTGAAGAGATACTCTGGAAAAGTCGCGCGCTATGATTACGGACGACCTCTAACACCTCTCGCTGCGCAGCCGTTACCGGACCGGGAATCTCCTCGAGGAGGAGAGCCGTGCCCTCCTGAATCGCCGCCAGTGGGGTGCGCAGCTCATGCGACACATGGGCGATGAAATCGGCTTTCATCTCATCGAGTTCTGCTAATCTCTCCGCCATCCAGTTAAAGGCGCGCGCCAATTCGCCTATTTCTCTGGGCGCGTGAACTTCGACCGAGCGGCGAAATTCCCCCTTCCCGACGTACCGTAGCTCCTGCGTCAGTGTTTTCAATGGCTGGCTTACCCCACGAGCCTGGAAGTAGGCGAGAAGCACCGCAATGCTGATTCCTCCCAATGTGAGCCAAGCCATCACTCTGGCTGCGGCGGCCGCCTCATCACGACCGGCGGCGGTTTTCCCCGCAATCGTCCCTTCGCGTAGCTCGATCAGCGCGTTAATTCCCTCAGTGATTTCATCACTGGCTCCGGTCTTTTCTTTATTCCACAGCTTTTTGTTCGAGAGGGCGGTGGACAGGGCCGTTAGGTAGCGAGCGTAAGCCTCTTTAATCTGACGAACTAACTCCTCCTCTTCTACAGTCTCGAGCAGAGTAGAGACTTTATCGATCGTGCGATCGAAGTCGGCATTGCCCTGAGTGAAATAGCTGTAGAAAACCTTGTCTCGCAGCAGGACGTACTTCTCTGCGCTACGCATCTGGGTGAGAAAGATCTTGAGGAGTCGCTTCTCTTCTTCAATACACGCAGCATCTGTCGCTAAAATATTCGTGCTGAGACTCGTGAGCCGGTTCAA
>JACQEL010000363.1 GCA_016200595.1 Deltaproteobacteria bacterium | reverse complement strand
GGCGCGGCATTGGAGTCGGCGTTCAAGCATCTTGAACGCGTCTAGGACTTCCGTGCCGCTAGGAATCTTCTCCACCAAGACAGTGGGTGCTCCCATCATCGCCGTCGGGATGATCCACCCATCGTCAGGCACCTGATCTAATGGCAGCAGTTGCACAGGCCCGTGCCGCGCCACGGCTTGCTGGGCCATGAGTTTCCCCAAGGTCGGATCCCCTCCGCCACCGGTGCCAAGTACAGTAGCGCCGAGAGCGATTTCTTCCAAAGCGTCGTGGTCGAGAAGGATCATGCTCATAAGTGATCTCACATTTTGGCTCACGGATTATAGGGAACCCGGGAGATCCTTGCGAGAAGTTTCAATTGAGACTACAAAAGACGAGTGTGGACGGTTCGCCTTTCTGCCGATGCCTTACGGCAGTTTCGCAAGCTTCCCGCAAGTGCCCGAAAGCTCTTGAAAACCGCTCTGACAGAGCGGCTGGAGAAACAGGACCCTACCCATGCAGATCGCAATCGCTTCCCGTTGCGGCGTCCGTCTCCCTCTGCGGCTTACGAGTTGCGCGTCGAGTCGTGGAGGGTGTTCTACCAAGTCGTGGATGCAGATGAAGAGGTACAGATTACTCTGATTGGTCGCAAAGAGGGTAACCGCCTGATCGTAGAGGGAGAGGAATTTGAGGTATGAAGATTGAAAACATCAGAGAAGTCAAAGCCAAATTGAACCAGGTCGTTGCTGAGCTAGCGGAAACCGGGTCAGTGGTAATTACTAAAAATGGCAAACCCTGTGCCGTGCTCTTACCAGTCACTGAGGAGACTGATCTAGAAGCACTGCTTCTTTCTCAAGACAAACGATTTTGGGAACTCTTTGACAAAAGTGTAAAGAGCGGAGAGCGGAAAGGATGGACTCGGCTAGAGGATCTGCCAGAATAATGAACAACACTTCTTTTTTCATTGTGCATGATAACGCTTCAAAGAGAGAGGAGTGCTTTTGCCTCTTTTAAGTCCGCCGTGCCGAGCCCTTCGGTGAACCAATCATAGATCTCCACCAACATCGGTCGCGCTTCTTCTGTCTTTCCCCTTCAAGCCAATTCAAGCCAACAACGTCCGCGCGATCACTTTTAGTTCTAGAATCGGCTTTACGCCTTCAAAAATCGGCAGCACCAGTGCATCGACAACATAGCGCGAGATGGCGTACTCTTCACCGTAGCCCCAACCGCCATGAATCAGTTGTCCCTCCTGAGTGACCCACACTGCCACATCGCAGGCCAGGAGCTTAGCCATGGCCGCCGTCACCGCCGCGGCCTCGTCTTTATCCATGGCCGGCGCGGCTGCGTAAGACAGTTGGCGAGCCGCAGCGATGTGCGTGGCCATACGGCCGAGTTTGTACTGGGTGAGTTGGAAGTCGCCGAGCGGGCTGCCAAATTGTTTGCGTTCGTTGGCGTAGGTCGCGCTGACCTCGAGAGCAGCCTGCGCGAGCCCGGTGGCTCTTCCGCCAGTCTGTAAGCGGCCGGCAGCGAACCCCGCCATCTGCAGATAAAAGCCTTTATTCACACCGCCTTCTTCGCCCACCAGGTTCTCGGCAGGGACGAAGTAATTGTCAAAATTCAGGACGTAGGAGTGCATACCCCGGTAGCCCAAAGTCGGGATCGCGTTACCCTGCAGGGCACCACCAGTCGGCTGACGCATCTCGAAAGAGTGTCCGGAAAAAGTATCTTTCTCAATAATGAAGAGCGAGAGGCCGCGTGCGCCGGAGCGCGGGTCGGGGTTCGTCCGCGCCAATAAGGCAATGATGTTCGCCCGGCCGGCGAACGTACACCAAGCTTTGGCGCCGTTGAGGACAAAGCCCTGTTTGCCGCCCACTGCGGCTGCCTCAGCGCGGCACTTCACCGAGGCTACGTCTGACCCGGTATCCGGCTCGGTGACCGAAATAGCCACCATTAACTCACCTGCCGCGATCGGGGGCAGCCATTTTTTCTTCTGCGCTTCGCTGCCACCACGTAACAGTGCTTTGGTCAAAATCTCCGGCCGCGTAATCAAGCTGCCAGCCACGCCCAGCGATGCAGCCGACAGCTCTTCGGTGGTAATAATCATCGCCAGGTTCCCCATCCCACCGCCGCCGTATTCCTCGGGCACAGACATGCCAAAGAATCCCAGTTCGGCCATTTGTTGAATGATCCGCTCCGGAATCAACTCATCGTGCCGGTGCACCTGCTCAGCTACCGGCGACACCTCGGTTTTGGCGAACTGACGCACCGAGTCACGCGTCATTAAGGCGATTTCACTCTCCAACCAGGAATTGTTGACTCCGCGGCTGCTCATGACCGACCGGCCGATCTGACGGAAGCGACTTTCATGCGCGCCCGTACGGATAGCCGCTTTAACCTCCGCACGGCCCAAGGTGCTAGCAAGAAAAGTCTCGGCAAAACCAAAGTCGGTCAGATGAATATCCGCCTGCCCCAGGAGTTTATGACCGACCTCAGCGGCGAAGCCCAGTGCCATTTCCCCGATCTCTGTGTCACCCTGCCCTTGCGCGGCTTGGGCATAGGTCAACAGGGCGCGGGCGGCTTCGACCTCGGTGGCCAGGTACGCCAAACGTTCGGCATGAACCTGATGATCGTCGATACCTTTGCCTTTTTCCGTGACGGTCCGTCCATGATGGAGGGCTTCATCGCGAACCTTCTGCAGGGCATCCACAATAAGTGTGGCCTGTTGTAATGCGTCAGCCATACTGCGCTCCTCGTTCGCCGGTGTGGAACAAAACTTCATACCATCCCTGGTTCTCCCGAGCTAGGGCAGGAAACCTGAAGAGGCTAAAGGCTCACTCGCTGCGTGCGCTCTCTGGCTGAGGAGTCTTACCGTATGCTATAAGCCATAGGCCATAAGCTTTTAGCTAAAGGCTAAGAGCTGACAGCTAATCGCCATAAATAGGAGGATCCCATGTTCGTACTCGAGGGAGGCAAACGTTTCGTTATCCCCCGCACCGAAATGACCTATCCCGGTCATAGCATGAAACTACACCAAAACGCGGCCGATGCGGTAAAGTCGCCGGTCGATCATGTGATGATGGACTTCGAGGACGCCTGCCCCTACGAGTTTAAAGGGCCGAAGAGCCGGCAGTGTGTGGTCGAAGCGCTCAACACTCTCAATTTCGGCAAAAAAGTCATCACCGTGCGGCCCAACAATATCCGCTCGGAGTTTTTCCTCGGTGACTTGGAAGCGATCGTGCTTAATGCGCCCGATAAATTTCACGGCATCATTCTTCCCAAAGTGCACGGACCGGATGACATCAAATATGTCTCGAGTCTGCTCGATAATCTGGAGAAACAGGCCGGATGGAAGACCCGTGTGCAGATTGAGTCCTTGATTGAAATCCCTCAGGCCTTGGTCAAGGCGTATGATATCGCCACGGCCTCGGACCGCATGGCCGGGTTGATCTTCGGCATTGCCGACTTTGCGGCGACCCTCGGCATCCGTGAAGTCGTGAAGAACCAGAATATCAACTTCCTCTACTCCAAGCAGGCGGTAGTAGTGGCAGCCAAGGCTGCTGGTTTGCATGCCGTAGATAATGTGTATCTGCCGCTGTGGCGCAAGGATGACTCCCCGGAGAAAATTGCCGAGATCGAGGCAGGGTTGCGCGACAAGAATGTCGGTGCCGCCAATTTAGGAATGGACGGTACGTGGGTGATCCACCCGCAGCAGGCGCAGATCGCCAACGAGTGTTACACTCCGAGCGAAAAGCAGGTGCAGTATGCCACCCGCGTGCTCGACCTCTACCACGCCAAAGGCGGAGGCTCGATGCCCGACCCGGAGACCGGCGAGATGATTGATGAAGCTACGATCAAGATCGCGCTCATGGACCTGGCTAAGGCGGTTCAGGCCGGCACGGTGAGTGCAGCCTATCTAGCTGAGCAGGCAGCCAAGAGCAAAGGGATCACCGGCTACGATATTCTGGAGCAGATGAAGCGGGTGGGATAAACAAGCCTCTTC
>JACQEL010000362.1 GCA_016200595.1 Deltaproteobacteria bacterium | reverse complement strand
TCAGGTAGTGTTATCATCGAATCCATATCTTGCCGGAGCGTTTCTAATGCATTTTGCTGAGCAAGATCGGTAAGTGAGGTCCCTGGTGGCACGGGCTTCTAGCCCGTGCTTGGACAGGCTGGAAGCCTGTCCTACCATTTCCTGGTCGGCAGATGTATTACCGATTTTGTGTGTCAAATCTCATTAGGTCTCGCCGTAGCTCGCGTATGACACTCCTGAGCTTAGACCTCGCTGTCACACAAGACTGGCAGAAAAGCCGCCTCTTCTCGTGGCGGTTTTTTTCCTTCGCGCTCACCGTGTTTTTTCTCCTGAGTTCATGCAGTTCAGCGCCACCTGACACGATCGCTATTGCCACGGCACGTGGTCTCCCTCCTGGCGCAGAGGTTGTGGTCAGAGGCTTTGTCACCGTTCCCTCTGGTCTCTTCGCTTCATTCACCGGAGAGCAGGGGTTTGCCCTGGAGGACTCGACCGGTGGAATTTACGTGAGTCTCGAATTAGCAATAAATCTGCAACTTGGGCAGGAAGTGCGTGTCACAGGGCAACTCGCAGAGATCGCCAAACTCCGCGTCATCTCTAGTCGCAGCGAGTCGGTCAAGCAACTGTCCCGGCAAGCTGTCGTGCAACCCAATGATATCACAACTGGCGCCGTGAGCGCGGCAACGGAAGGACATCTCGTGCGGATTCACGGAACGCTAACGCGCTCCGTCGGTGACGATCGCCCGTACGGCTACAAAATATTTCTCGATGATGGTTCGGGAGAAACGCTGGTCTTCGTTCCAGTCTCGACCGGCATTGATCCGCTGGCCCTTCCCGGCCTTCAAGCAGGACAACGCCTTACGGTCGTCGGTTTCTCTGGACGTTTCAACGATACTTACGAGGTTGTTCCGCGCTTCTCGGAAGACTTGGCTGTAGCGTCGCCATAGAGCTGGGGATTCAGCAATCACGTTGGCCTGAAAGAAGCGTAGGGTGGGTCACGACCCACCCTACTACAAAGCTGATCTTCTCCGGTTATCCGGTCGATAATCTTGAGTGCGTCTTTCGTTTTAACCATTAGTGAACGCTTCCTCGTACGTATATCGTGCTGGGTTGCGTGCAAAGGCCTCTTTTCGTCGAATGGCACGCTCAAATCTCTGCATCTGGGATTTTTCCCTCCTTGATACTCGCGTGCCCCAAAATTGCGACGTTTTGCCCATGGAAGAAATACAGCACCCGGTAGTTCACCCGTCCTTTCTTCGCGCGCGTAATTCGTAAATTCCATCGCGTAAGAAATCGGCTTCAGGGCGGCGTAGTTCATGGCCAAACTCGGCCAGTCGTCTAATCCGGGCCACACATTTTGCATACACCTTCGGATCCTCTCGGCGCAGATTCTGCAACCACACAGGGGCATGCCCCCTCTCGTCCTGGCAGAAAAAGACTGTGGTCAGAGGCGAACTGATTCTCCTACGGCAACCCCGCCAGCCACTTCCTTTACCGTTGACCGAAATAAGTCATAGCGTTTCAGTGAAAGAACACAGAGCTGATCTAGGAGTTCAACCGCTCCCTGCTCGAAGGAGACAGAGCTTTCAATCGCCGGACGTATCGGCTTGCCGAGAGTCGGCAGGCGGAAGGAACTTCTCTGATCGTGGTCGAGATTAAGAAACTAAAACAGAGAGTCCAAGCTGGGTCACAGGCGGCAAGTCAGGCGGCAAAAGCGAGGAACTGGGGTTCGCGCTGCTCACCCCAGCCTACAGCACTCTCATGTACAAGTCACGAGGCTCTATGAGTTCGCTGGTGGTACAGCCTGTGAGTTTGTGATACTCCTTTCGAGAGCTTTCTCGATCCACTTAATTCCGCGGGTCGCCCCGCAAAACCGGATCTTCGCTAGCGAGGTGAACCGATAATTCCTCGCACCGGACTTTACCCGGCCAGTTGCACTGCTTCCGCGGCATACGGTCAGATCTTGCAGTAGTACATGGCGAGGAACGGTGAAGGCCAAGGAAAAATGCTCTAATGCAAAATGAAAGACCTGACCTCATTTTCCCTCTGCCGCTGCCGCTCGGGCGGCGACGACGGCGACCTTTGCGGCGACTAATTTAGAGAAATTGACTTCCCCGGTCTTGAGCTGCTTTATAAGATCCTCACTAAGAGCGGGAGGAGAAGTTTCATTCAATAGATCGACGGCCCATGCTCGAAGTGCAGGACTATCCGTCTTTTCCTTAGATTTAGTCAGTAGAGATACGGCAAGTTGTACATACTGCTGGTTAACACTCCTTGTTGTGAGTGAATTCTGCATCAGACCCCCTATGATCGCTAAATCGAAACACACGAGATTGGCACAGTCCCTGACAAAAAATCCCCCGCGCTGCGCGCGGCCCCCTTTACGAAAGGGGGCGTTTTTCGGTCCCCCTTTGCCAAAGGGGGTTAGAGGGATTTTCACTTCAAGTGACGAAGTGTACGAATGTCATGTGGCCTGATTTAGGACAACCGGAATTGCTACAAGCGACAGGAGCTTTATTACCCGTGCTATGTTGTCCCACGAATCATGCGGCTCCGATTCCGTACGGTGAATCACAACTATCTCTTGTGACTCAGGTTTTGACAGCTTCTCTAGCATAATAATTCCCATTGCCTAACACCCCCAGTCACCGTTTGCCGCCCAAACCGAGACTTCTCGGGTTCTTCCCAAACCGCAAGCGGGCGGCAATACGGTGCACTGGGTTGGTTAGCCCTTCACCCCTGCAAAGCAAGTTCCTCGCGGACAATGCGTCGCACCGCTTCGGAGGTCAACGGCGGTTCCCTCCGTTCGGTATGGACACTTAACGCCTCGTTGATGAGCGTCTGATAGCCACGCCCTGTCTTCTCGGAGAGGTCGCGAAAATGTTCCAGCACCCCATTGTCAAGGTACAGGGTGATGCGGGTTTTGCCGGTCGTGGGCAGCACTGCGCCACGCTTGGCTTTGGAAAAGTCATACTCCTTTTTCATACGCTCGTCTCTCTTTAGGTTCCGCGTGTCGCACCGAGATTAAACGGGTGTCCTCGCCCTCATAGGTGTAGACGACGACCATCACCCGACCGAAAGTGTTCATGCCGATAGAGACAAACCGCTGTTCGCCCCGTGCCGAGTCATCCTCAATCGTGAGCGCTAAAGGATCGTTCAGGACGCCATCTCCCTCGGCGAGCGACACGCCATGTTTACGCAAGTTAAGGGCGTTCTTCTTGGGATCAAAGTGGCTCTCCACCGCCCCAGCATATGCATATTATGCATATTTCGCAATGATTGCGGATGTTTCATTGAGAAAGCGGCCGAACGCCTCCGGCTCAGCCGCCGCAGTCCAAACGTGTCTGCAAGTTTACCCGGAACCGCTCGCGGGCTGCGGTCAGGCTGGAGGCGCTAGTTAGGCCTGTTAGCAGGCTACTAATCTTGTGATCCTTGCCACCGCCGCTTTCGTCAAAGGAACGACCTCTTTACAAAACATCCTCGCCTCTCTATGGGCGCTTCGATACCACGTTGCCGCCTTGGCGTAGTCTCGCTCAACTCCTAAGCCCTGTTCGTAGAACGACCCGAGACGTAGACGTGCGTGCACTTTCTCCTCACCGAACCCCTTCTGGGAGGGACACTCGAACCACTTGCGCGCTTCAGCATAATCTCGCTCTATTTCTGCCCCTTCAGCATATATACACCCGAGTCGAAAGAGCGAGTGCGGATGATCTTGTGTGGCGGCTTCATGATACAGACGCAAGGCTTCCTGAAAGTTTCTCGTGACTCCGGCTCCTCCCTCATACAGTTCAGCGAGGATGCCTTGTGCATACGCATGGCCCGCGTCGGCTGCTTTGGTAAACTACCGCGCCGCCTCGACCGCATTGCTCTCAACCCCCCAGCCCTTGAGATAGGCTTGGCCCATGAAAAACTGAGCGTCGCTGTTGGTGCTATCTGCTTCAACGGCCTTGCGGAGCCATCGTAATCCTGCTGAAGAATCCTGCGGTACCCCCAAGCCACCGCTATGAATAAGCGCAATGTTCTTCTGCGCGTGCGAATGGCCCTGGGTTGCTGCCTTCGTGAACCACTCGAGAGCTTCTCTGTAGAGGCTCTGCTGTGCCTTCTCCCATTCCTCGGGGAGAGGTATTTCTATCAGCGTTGCGAACCCGAGCGATTGGAGAGTCTCCCTGCCCATTTGCAACATCCAGCCGAGTCTATATTGGGCCTCAGCGTCTCCTTGTCCTGCAGCGTTCAGTAGGAATTGAGCCGCTTCTTCCGTGCTCCGTTTCACTCCGTCTCGGCTGGCATACTCCAGTACCGGGCTGCTGAGCGGTTCTTCTGGTATTTGTCTCGCATCGCTTTTGGTCATGATGTTATCTGTAGTGCGCGGGGCCTAACGTGCGCCCAGTCACCGTTTGCCGCCCAACTGTGACTTCTCAGGTTCACCCCGAACCGCAAGCGGGCGGCGGTCAGGTGCAACGATTAGTTAGGTTCATCTTCTACCTCCTCATACTTCGGGAGCATGTGGCCAAAGATGAAGGCCGCGTAACGCGAAATCGCGATATGTAATCCATGCTCAAGAATGTCCGAATAAGGTAGTTCTTCTTCAAGGCCGACGAATAGTTCCCTGACTTGTTCTTCGAGAATAGTCTTCATCCTTCCTCGCCATGTGTTACTACAAGACGCGATCCCATTCCCTGTTGCCAGAGATGATAAAGGGGAAACGGTGTTGAATGAGCCCTCCTTGCCAAGTTTCTCGCTGTAAAGTGTGACCGCAGTTATCCTGCCGGCTCTTCAGGGGTGTCAGCCAGCAACCGTTCAATCAACGCGCACGCCTCGGCCGTCTGTCCAGCCTCAAGGAGCGTGAGCGCCAGCAGGCGTTGCGCCCGCGGGGTAGCGTGTAGCCGGCAGGCGGCCCGGGCGAGCGCTAAGGTCTCGGCGGCTGGGCCGCCTGCGCATAGGGCAGTCCGTGCCGCTTCGCGCAGTTCCCAGGCTCTAGTCGCTACGTGCATCGGCGCAGCTAAGTCGGAACCACAGCGCGCGCACGTTGTCACGCCACGCCAGGGCGCTCGGCAGGTAGAGCAACGCAGGGCCATTGCGGATTGTGGATTGTGGATTGCGGAATTGTTCACGCTGATACCTGACTGCTGGCTAGCCTTCTTCTACGTAAAACAACAAGTCCGCCAGTTCGGTAGTCGCCTCGCGCAGCTTTTGCCACTCCGCTGCGTTTAGCGCGTTTTCGATTTGTTCGTGCAGCGCAATCGCCTCTTCACGATCCTCGGTGTTCATCTTGTCCAGCAACCGCCGCCCACGCTCCAAGAGCGCGCGGGCCTCGGAAATCTGCACCCGGCGGTCGCGATTTTCTTCCTCTTCGGTGATTTCGGATTCTACTATGAGATTGGTCTCGTCTCCCTCTACCGCCGCAAACTCGTCTTCCCCCGCAAACTCGTCTTCCTCGTCGTCACCAAAGAGTTCCTGCATCCGGCGCTGCGCGCTTATCACCTCGGCCTCGGACAGAGCCGTGGTCGCGCCCTCAATCGTGACGTGCTTTGCCAAACCCGTGCGCTTCTCGGTTACCGTCACCCGCAAAATCCCATCGAGATCGAGATCCATGCGACAGAGGATCTCATTGCCCGCCGGCACGCGTGAAAATCCTTCGGCCAGGAACCTCCCCACCAGGATGTTGTTGAGCGCATGAGGATCGTCTCCCTGGTAGATCGACACTTGCCACGCTTCCTGGTCATCCACCATAGTGACGTACGTCTCGGTCCGGCTCACCGGCAAGGGCGTGTTGCGGACAATAATCGGCCGATAGCAGTGCTCAGAGGGCACACCGTTAAGGAATCCGAAGAACGACGGACCAAACGAGTAGGGAGAGATATCAACCAGCACGCGCTCGATCTCGTGACCGGCCAAGCGCGCAGCCAGCACGCCAGCGCCAAAGGCCACACACAGGTCTGGGTGGAGTTCCTGACGCGGTACCAGACCGGTTTTCTCCTCTAACAACTGCGACACCAGCGGTGTCCGGGTCGCGCCGCCGACCAGCAGGATCTCGTCCACCTGATCTGGCCGTTTACCAGCGTCAGCCAGGGCCTGATGTACACTGTCGAGCGTACCTTCGATCAGATGACGGATCAGTTGCTCGTACTCAGCGCGTGAGACCTCCAGGTCGAGGTGCACCGGCACTCCATCGCGCTCAGCCAGGTGCTCCTCGCGCAGGCGGGCATAGGGCTCGAAGCTCAGCCGTTTCTTGGCCTCTTCGGCCGCGCGTAAGAGCCGGCTCATCGCCCGACGGTTGCCGCGCACGTCCGGCCCCCCTGCCGCCATGAAACGACTATGAACAAAGTCCACCAACAGCTGATCGAAGTCGTCCCCCCCGAGGTGATTGTTCCCGTGGCTCGCTAGCACTTCGGTGATCTCGCCATGCACTTGCACCAGGGAGACATCAAACGTGCCGCCCCCTAAGTCGTAGACCAAGACTGTCCGTTCGCCGTGACGGTCAGCGCCATAGGCCAGCGCCGCGGCAGTCGGCTCGTTGAGAATCCGCACGACTTCCAGGCCAGCGATCTCGCCGGCATCGCGTGTGGCTTGGCGTTGGGCGTCGGAGAAATAGGCCGGCACCGTAATCACCGCCCGGCGTACCGGCTCCCTAAGCACCGCTTCAGCGCGAGTCTTGAGCGCGCGCAGAATCAATGCCGAGATTTCCGGCGGTGAATAGGTCGGTTCGCCCATGCCCACGCGCTGGTCCGTGCCCATCAACCGTTTGATCGACTTTACCGTCCGTTCAGGGTAGACAACATACTGGTTACGCGCCGGCGTCCCGACCAGTAAGGTGCCTTCAGGGGAGATGCCTACAACCGACGGCAGGATCTGTTCGCCCTCGGTCGCGAGCACTTGGATTTTTCCCTCTACCAGAGCGGCAACCTCAGAGTTCGTCGTCCCCAGATCAATTCCGACGATGACTTCAGCCATGACAGTGTTCTCCTCTGCAAGCGGTCAGCATTCAGCTCTCAGCCAAACAAGAAGGACAAGAAACCGTCTGCTAAAACAAATAGAAAGAGGTACAAAATCTATCATTTGTCATTACCTGGCTGACGGCTGACCGCTGATGGCTGATTGCCAGTCGGGACGCCCGTTGCGACTTTGACCTCAGCGAAACGCAACACCCGGCCGTTGCTGGTGTAGCCCGGACGGAAGACCTCGATCACTGTCCCGGGGGGCGCAGTCGCAGTCTGAACTACTTCCGCCGCTTGCATCACGGTGGGATCGAACAGTTTGCCCAGGCACGGGACTTCCCGCACGTCGAGCCGCCGCAGCAGGTCATCGAACCGCTCGCACGCAAGCATATTGCCTTCGATCAAGGCAGCAAGCACGGGACGTTGTGCGAACCGCGCCCAGAGCCCCCGCAGTGCCGTGAGACGGCGCTGCGCTTCTGAGACGCCGCGAGTGAACCGGTCGCGTACTTCCAGTAGTTCGGTGATCACTTCAAGCCGAGCCTCGCGCCGCGCTTCACTGAGTCGGCGCGCGACCGTCTCGGGGCTGGTGAGATTCTCAGCCAGCTTGTCCAGCGTCGCACTCAACTCGGTGTGCAGCCGGTTTGTGGCCCGGCCCTGCAGCTGGGTTTCACGTGTTAGGGCCGTCAACTGGCTGAGCAAGGAGAACAGGTCAGGCGCAAGTTCAGCAGACTGTATGACCTCTGGCGCTACTCCTTGCGGCATGGGCTCGGCTGTCTCCAACTCCTCAAGCCAAGAGGCGACCGCCCCCAACAGTTGGCGGCGGCGTTCTGGGTCCGCGGCACTCATCGGCGGCGCTCTCGCAGGACGTTGAGCCAGGGACCAGGGCCGACATAGCGCCGCTCGTAAGGAAAAGCGTCGAGCAACTCCATAAGGTCGGCCAACGGTGGCGGGCCAAACAGCCGTAAGGCCAGACGATGCTCTTTATCACGCAGCGCCTCATAGGCGTCACGAATGCGGCGAAACCCCTCAGGGTCACGGTCCGGCGGAGAGAGGCGTAGCGCCGCCAGGTAAGCCGCGCGTACCGCCTCGTCATCTGCGGTCTCTTCCAGGCCAAGCACGGTAAAAGGATTCATAATTTTCCTTCGAGCAGAAAAGAGAGCATCTCGTTGAGCAAGCCGCGTGGCAGCTGCTGCCGCGGCGAAGGGGTCCGGCGCGGCTTGCGTGAGGCTTTTTGTCCCATGAATCGCGGTATGCTACGGGAGCGGCACTCAACGGTGATGGTCCGGGCAACTTCCTCTTGTGTCGGCGGGGCCTCAGCGGGAGGCGTAAGTACGCCTTGGAGCAGAGCATCAAAGGCGCTCCAGTCCGGCAGAGAGTCGAGTGCGGCCGACGCCTCGCGTACAGCCTCCATGTCCCGAGCGCGGCTCGCCAGTTCACGGGCTGCGCGCAGGCACTGCCGAGCGCGGTCCTGTTCCCGCTGGGTCGTGGCAGCACTGAGCGCCCGCCCGCGGGCTAACAAAAACCTGTGTACCAGCGGCCCGTCCTGCGTCAGACCCTGACCGGACGCGGCGTAAGTCAAAGTAGGCCTGCCCAGCCACAGGCCGCCGACGCACAAGGAGTGAAGCTGTGCGCTGGTGGCGCTCGCTAAATCCTTTTCCACTTGCGTGAGTAGTGCTGCCGGAACGGTGAGCGGACGGCCGAGCGTATGAAAGAGGTCGCAGGCGCGGGCTAGCCCGTCGATCGCCTGGAGTTGCGTTGGGGAACCAGTCTGCAGGGGCAGTTTGATCCCCAGAACCCCAGCGACGGTTCCCAACGTGAGTTCGGCCAGGACCGGGTTGTCCACAGTGGTAGCTAGCGTCTGTTCTAACCGTGTCGTGGCGGCGGTGTCGCCAATCTTATGCGCCACGGCCCAGCTCAGAGCGAGTAAGTACGCCTTGCAGTCTCCCTCCCCAGCGCGCGGCTCCTGGGCCAAGAGAGCGAGGTCGTCCAGGGCTAAAGCAGGTTTGCCTTCCTTAAGGCGACGTTCAGCACTGGTCAAGAGCAACCGGAAGCGGCTTTGCCGCACTTCGGGATGCACGCGGTTGAGCAACTCGGCTGTGGCGAGCAAGTCCAGGGCTTTGCGGAGCGCACTGCGCCGCTCGGCCGCGCGCATCAGGTAGAGCAACGGCTCGAGGTCCTGGGGATACGCGCGTCGCCAGGCTTCGGCCTCGGCTTCGGCGCGTTTGGGATCACGCTGATCGTAGTACGCGACCAACGCGCGAAACACCACGAGATCCGAGTCCGCCACCCGTGCCCGTTCCAAGAGAGCCCGGCGGTCGAAAAACGCCGGGATCTCACCGGCGCGGATCAGCCGCTGCAACTCTTTTTCATCGTCAACGCCGAGAATATCGCATACCTCATCGGGGTCAGCCGGGAACAGGGCGACCATGTGCAGCAGCACTCGCGCGAGTTCCGGCCCGGTCGTGGGTAGGGTTCCAGCCGCAGCAGCAGCGGTCAGGTAACTGTCCCACCAGTCCAGCGCGGCGTCCCATTGGCGGCGCTCCAGGGTGAGAGCGATCAGCCGCAAGGTGTCCGGATCTTTCTTGCCGCCGGGCAAGATACGGAGCAAGCCCTGCGGAGACAGCTCCTGATGATACCAGTGGTGCAAGACGGTCGCGAGAAAACTGCGCCTGAGTGCTGGAGGAGTGGACTGGAACAGCGGGAGGAGGTCCTGAACTGCCGCCAGAGCTTTATGTCCGTCTTTCCTGGTTAAAGCCTGGTTAAGCTGCGGGAGGCGCGACTGTAGCAGCGCGCGGCCACCGCTCACCTTGTCAAGCAACGTCGCGACGGCGAACGAACGATCTTCCATCGGCTCGTTCTCTCCGAGCAAACGGCGCAGGACCGCTCCCAGGCGGCCTGGGCCGGAGTCGCGCGGAATGCCGGCGAGATTAGCCAGGACGGCTGCGTCGGCATGTCGGTAGAACGCTTCGAGGGCACGGATGAGAAGCTTCCACGGCGCCAGGGGAGAGTGACGCGGAATCATGTCCAATGCCGCCAGCGCCCCCTCAGGTAGCGGACCCGTAGTCACTGCAGTGAACAGGTCACAGACGGCGCGCGCGCCACGCTTGAGTGGGTGATCGGCAGGCAGGGCGGGAGAGTCGGCTAACACCGTGGGGTCAGTGAGTTCGCGTGTCAGAATCACTTCTAGTTCACGTTGCCGTTGGGCGTCGGCGGTGGACAATTCGGTCAGCAGTGTGTGAAAGTTCCCGCCCGACACCTCGCTCTGGCGCCGCAGCGCAGCGAGCTGTGCGCGGTACGCAGGAAACCGTTCGCTGACCAGGGCACCGAGCGCCTGCGCCTCTTTGTGCATACCGTTCGCCAGCAGTGCCTGGATACGTGCTTGATACGCTTTGACCAGCAGCGCTTCGGCTTCGGGACCAGGAACTTGTTTGAGAAATTGCTTGGCCGTTTCCACAGCATCGCGGGTCTGACCGCTGGCGAGCAGCGCCTCTACCCGTGCCTGCCATTCTCCGGTCCCGAGGCTAGTCGTCTCCTGTGCCAGTCGGCCAGCCTGCTTAGGTTTCTTGTGCTTTCCCATGCTGAGATTTCTTTTAGCTGTTTTGCTTTCGCTCGTGCAAGGTGCTCGCTTTTCAGGCGAGCCTACTGCTTTTCATAGGGCTCTTCAAATGCTTTCACTGGAAAGGAGGAGAGAAGAGAAGGCCACCTGCGCCAGGCAAAGTGTTTTTCCCGCGCGGTAAGCCGGCCAGATTGCGCTCGTAGATTTCCTGGTAGTTCCCCACGCGGGCGATGACCTGAAACGCCCAGTCGTTGCCCAGCCCAAGCTTCTGCCCCAGACCAGGGGTATAACCAAGCAACCGGCGTCCCTCCCCATGAGCAGGAATCACGCCGACGTTTCCGCTAGTGAGGCCCAATTCTTCTGCGGCAAAAGTGGCATAGACTACCCACCGCACCACATCTTCGAACCGTTCCTGCTTTGCCCCCATGGCGACTAGAGGCGCTAAGGGTTCCTCTGAAATCGTGGCGCTCAGCAGCGTGCTCGGCCGAGTTAATCCGGCCTGACGGGAAAACAAGCCCGCGCGGTCGGAAGAGACTGCATCGCATTTGGACTGCGCAAAATCGGTGAAGGAGTCGCCGCTCGAGCCGGACGATCCCGTGGTAAAAACGATAAGAGTAATGTTATTGTCAAGCG
>JACQEL010000361.1 GCA_016200595.1 Deltaproteobacteria bacterium | reverse complement strand
GAAGGGCGTCACCGGTGGACTGGGATTGGTGACAATGCTGGGCCGGAAAGTATTGGGAAAAACCAAGCCGCGTTGAGGAACTTTAGCCTGAGCCATCTTCGCTGCTGCCCCGATGCCAGCTAAGGCCAGCCCGAGCTTGATCGCCTTTCGTCTTTTCATACGGACTCCTATATTAGGCGGTTTTTTCGCAAACTTTGGCTGAGGACGAGCGAAATTATCACTTTCTGTTATTTACGCAGCCAAAGCATAGAACTGCGCTGCCGGCGTTTGTGACGCACTCTCAAGGGTCCCCAGTTGCTCCTTGCGAATGGCGTGCATGACTTCAATGCCTGCAATCGTACACCGAGCCGCCCATCATCTCCTCGAGTTGCCGGTACGAAATCGGATGGGCCACATACCATCTGACTCCCCACAGGATGATTTCCTTCTCGAACTGGCTCCCTTTAAATTCCATCATGCCGCCTCTCCTCCAGCTCACGATCAGGGGAGAAACATAGCAGAAAGTCCTTGAGATGAAAACTTGCGACAGATCCTGGTGCTGAACCACCACTCAGCCGTACCCATCGTGCGGTACTGCAAGGTGAGAGGGACGGCGAGCCCCTTCAAGGGCGACTTGCGCTATTGGGCCACACGACGGGGTAACTATCCCGGTATTCCCCGCCGGGTAGCCATCTTGCTGCGCACCCAACCGGGGCGGTAGGATCTAGGGTCAGGTCTTGCAATCACACATCGCGACGCCACACACTTTCAAGAGCGAATGATCGGTGCGACAGCCTGCTAGCAGCACGAAAGGGGGCAGGTCTTGAGACATCAGTTTGATTCTGCTCTCCTCTCAAAGGTAGAGGAAGAGAAATTCATGATTCAAGACCTAACCCCTGGACATTATCCCTACTGACTCAGCCAAAGGGTCAGTGTGTAGGATTCGTTCTTTCCTTTTTCACCGCGAGGCTTTATTTGGACAACTGAGCGTCGTGACTAGCTTCTTTGTAACCTTTGGTGAGCAACTTCGCCGCCTCTGCTTCGACCGCCGTGCCCTTGAAAAAGTTCGGATTCGCCTCCCCCCAGAAACGCACCGGGTTAGCAAACACGAAATCGCGGAAATCGTCCTCACTAATGAGCCCGTCGTCAACCAGTTCGTGCGCCTCAGGGACGACGTGCGTCATGTCGGGAACATCGAAGTGCCCGATGTCTGAACCAAATAACGCGTTCAACTGCGCGCCAAACGGATTACCCTGCCGATTGAATGCCCAGGCATTCATCGGATCGTCAGCTTCGCAGCCGAAGTAGAAATTGTTCATGAAGAGGTCACGCAGGTCTTCCGGACGCTTGATCTGGCAGGCGGCGTAATCATCGAGATTGTCTATACCGCCAGTGGTGGCTGCGCCTTGGGGAGCCACAGCCGTGTCAAACGCGGCGTCGCGCCGACGGAGCACTTCTGCCATGCCCTCGCTGCCATACGCTTCGGCCAACTCCAGCAGTAACTTCTGGTTAAGATTCTTCGGGTTGACTTCCTCCAGAGCCTCCAGGTTGCGCTTGTCCCAATGGCCGATGAGGTCGGCATACAACTGGCAGGCCCAGCCAACTCCGCCTTCGAGAAAGGCGAATTTGAGCTGCGGAAACCGCCGGGTCACCCCGCCCATAAACAAGGCTTTACACACGGCCTCGTTGGCCACGGCAAAGTGACCGATGTGATTGTAGGTGAAGTTCGTCGGCGACACCCGCAACCCGTAGCCGCGCCCGCCAGTGTGAAAGCTTGGTGACACGCCTAACTCGACACATTTCCTCCACACCGGGTCGTAGTCATAGTCGCTGTCCACTCCCAGCGCATCGAACCAAACCGAGACCTTCGCCATGTCGGCATGTTTCTCGGCCATGGCCGGAATCGGTCGGCGAATCATACTCCCCATCATCACCACCTTCAGACCGAGCTGTTTGACCGCGTGCTCAAGTTCTTCAATGGCCTCTTCGGGCGTGTGCATGGGAATAACGGCGGCTGGGGTCATGCGGTCGGAGAAAGCGCGGAAGTAGTCGGCGCTGAAGATATTGAATGCCCGGCAGGTGGTACGGCGTAGCTCCTCATCCTCGAGACGCGGAATACCCAGCCCTGCGGTTGGATAGAGCACGGTAAAATCAAGGCCAAGTTCTTCCATCCGTTCATATAGGAGCCGCGGCATCATTGCCGTCGCCCGGTCGCGGGTATTCTTGGCCGGCAACCCCCAAAATGCCTGCTGGGCGATGCGCTGAGCGCGTCGCTCTGGCACCGACATGGCGAGTTCCTTCGCGACCTGTGAGCCAAAGAGCGAAAATCCATCGACGGCGCGGTCCCCGCCGATTTTGCGCAGTTGTTCGCGGACAGTCGGACCGAACTCCAGCCAATGTCCGTCCGCGTCGATAATGGGGTGATGCAAATGCGCACGCAGCCCCGCTGCCTTCACGTGACCATTGCTGCTCATGATTGTCCTCCTCTTGAAAAGGAGCAATAGACAGTTTTTCTCCACTTTGCAAGGAAGTGTTAATATCGGGATCTTGCGTTAATATAGTTCAGCCTCTAAGAGGAGGCATTGCCAAGAAGGAACTAAATCAGGCCATAGAAGATTCGTACACTCAGAACACTTGAGCCCGAAACCGTAGTGCGGTGTCTACGTTAAAACTATGCGCTGAGGATGTCCTTCGACTTCACCGCCTGCGGCGGTTACGCTCAGGACGAACGGAGAAAAAACGAAAAAAGCCAGCCCCGTTCGTGCTGAGCCCTTCGGCAAGCTCAGGACAGGCTACACGCGAGCGAAGTCGAAGCATGAATGCATTTCTACTGCCTGCTATGCACGGATTTAAGGAAGGAGGAGTTTCTATGCGGTCTACTCACAGTGTTATCAGCGTCGCGGCTGTCCTTGTTCTTCTCGGCTTCGCCGCCCCACCTACCTGGGCGGTCAATCTGACCGGTACTTGGGCAGGAGAGCAAAACTGTCGCAGATATGACGGCACGAAGTTTTTCACTCAGTTTGCTAACGACACCATGACGATTACGCAAAACGGCTCGGATCTCTATATCGAAGCGCTCGTCATTGACGGGGAGCCACGGCTGCACTTCCACGGCCAGGTCATCAATGATGATGCTGCGCCTAAGGCTAAGGCTCAAGCGTCTTTTGTCGAATGCGAAACCACAGAATCAAGCTCATATCAGGAAATAGGCCGGGCAAGCAAAATCGACGTCAAGTCAGACGGGGTGAGAGCCACCTTCCTGGCCACTTCAATTTTTCATCAAGACTTTGACCCGGTCCCTCCTGATCTCGGTACCTGCGAATGGACCTATCAACGGGTAAGCACTGCCGATCCGAGCGTAGCGGCGTGTCCGCCTCCATCAGCATTGACAACTACGAGCGCCACTCATTCTCCCAGACGCCCCTAGTTGATAGGTTGAGCGAGACCCAGCCTACGTCCTTGAAACAGAAAGGGCCTGCTTTCTTGCAGGCCCCCTCATCTTGTCTCCTTCGACTTTGCTCAGGACAGGCCTCTCCCCCGGCGAGAGAGGGACCCTAGGCTCGCTGCTCGCTTTTCTAACCCCTGCCGTGACGCAGGAGCCTGCCCGAGGTTGCGCCCGTGCATTTGCCTTCGTCGAACGTCATCTCACCATTGACGATAATGGCCTTATAACCCTTGGCCCGTTGGACACGCCGCCACTCACCACCTGGAAAGTCATAGGTGATCTCACCTATCCAGTCCGGATCGATAGCTAGCCCGTCGAGATCGTATACTACCACGTCGGCCGCTGTGCCCTCCCGCAGGACACCACGATCGCGGAAGCCTGCAGCCTGGGAGGGCAGGGCGGAGAGTCGGTAGTGGGCCTCTTCGAGCGTGATCCGCTGCTCGTCGCGCACCAGCCATTTGAGGAAATCGGTGGTGAAGGCTCCACCGGTGAAGAACTTCGTGTGCGCTCCACCGTCCGAGACCCCAGGGAGAGTCCAGGCCGAATCGTTGATCATCTCGGCCATGAACTCGGCGTTGAATCCGCGGTTAGGCCCCAGGAACTCCACATTGAGGTCACCGGCGAGCGATAGGTCGAGCATGGTATCGATCGGGTGCTTGCCTTCTTCCTTGGCAATCTGCCCCAGCGATTTGCCTACGTACTTTTCCAGGGCGGGCTTGCCGCCATCGCTCTGAACAATCAACACTTCGATTGGCCCGCCCACGCCGGCCTGAATGACCTGCAGCCGCCGATCGGCCTCATCGAACTCGCGCTTGACCGCCTCGCGCAACGCCGGGTTTTGCAGTTTGGCCAGCTTCTCTTTATGGCTGCCGGTGGTCAGTTCCCGCCAGGCCGGGCTGGCATCGTACAGGTTCCAGTGCTCCAGGGTGAAGGCAAAGCCAGTGCGTACCGTGCCGGTCTGTCCATAGATCGGCAGCCCCTGGGCGCGGGCCCGCTCGAGCCACTGCAAGCTGCGCCTGTGCACTTTGGGATCCTTACGCGCCGGCACGATGGCGTTATGCAGGATGGGTCGCTGGGCCACTGCAGCCAGCTTTTCCAAAAAGGCTAAGTCGGCCTTGATATTGCCTGTGGCTTGGGTGATCTGAATGAATCCATCGCCACGCTCACGCAGGACTTCAGCTAGGTTGAGGATGTCCTCGTCACACATGGTGTCGGTCACCATGGGCGAGCCGTCATAATCCGCCTGGGTCGAGTCTGGCCCCAGCCGCTGAATGGAAAAACCACACAGCCCTGCGGCCATGCCTTCGTGCAGCAGCCGCTTCATCTCGTGCCGCTCTTTCTCGGTGGCTGGGCGTGTCTTGGCGGCTTCCAGTCCCATCACGTAAGTCATCAGTGAGGAGGTAGGCATATACTGGATGATGTTTACTCCCTTGGCGGCGCGATCGAGGGAGTCTAAATACTCGGGGATGGTCTCCCAATCCCAGTGCATGCCAACTTTCATGGCGTCATAGGGAATGGCTTCGGTGCGGGTCATAGTGAGCATGGAGCGGTCGCGAAAGTCCGGTTTTACCGGGGCGAAGCCAAAGCCGCAGTTGCCTAAGACCACTGAAGTAACCCCATGCCAGCCCGAGATCGTGCAGTAGGGGTCCCAGCGAATCTGGGCGTCATAGTGGGTGTGTAAGTCAACAAACCCCGGGGCGACGATGAGCCCACCGGCATCAATGGTGCGCTTCGCAAAGCCCGGTGCTTTCCCGCCGATCTGGGCGATTGTGCCGTCTTTGATCCAGACATCGGCCTGGTGACGTGGCGCACGGGTGCCGTCGACTACCGTGCCGCCTGTAATGTGAAGATCATAATCTGCCATTTAGGGTTCCCTCCTTGGAGTGGTAAGGACCGTCCAGACGTCATGCAACATCCATCCGGCATGTCAATTGGTAGAGTTCACTTCCTACATCTATAGCTTATGTATAGCTTATGGGTGGGAAAAAAGGCAAGGGTCACGTGTAGGGCTATTAGTGTCAACTTAAGAGCAAATACCGGCTTTCTCTCTGGCGCCGGGCCTCCAGGTCCCTTCTCCCCTTGTGGGAGAAGGAACTCCCAGATACAGAGCAAGGGAAAAGGCTTAACTTGACACACATGCATGTAGGGCTTGTTCCTCTTGATTCTACCATTACCCCGGCAGGTACATCCCGCCGTTGACGTGAATGGTTTGCCCAGTGATATAGGCCGCGTCGTCAGAGAACAGAAAAGCTACAGTGGCTGCAATCTCAGTGGGTTTTCCTGCCCGACCAGCCGGTACGCGTCGTGCTATCGCGTCAAGCTCTTGATCGGAGAACACCACTTTTAGCCCTTCATGTAAGATCAACCCTGGGGCAATAGCGTTGACCGTCACATCGTACGCAGCCAGATCAAGCGCGGTTGACCGGGTATATCCGGTAATCGCAGCTTTAGCCGCCGCATATGGTCCTTGCTCTCCAGTGGGATGGTAAGCAGAAAGCGAAGCGAGATTTACAATCCGCCCGAAGCGCCGCTCTTTCATGGCCTGGCTGAACGCTCGCGTCAGATAAAAGGTGCCATGGATATTCACCCGCAAGGTCCGCTCCCAGACCCGTGATTCCGTTCCAGCACCGTGGATGCCCGCGTTGTTCACCAGGTAAGCGATGTGGACACCTTTGGCGCGCAGGGTATCCGCCAAGGCATTCACCTGATCCTCTTTGGTGACATCAAGCGGATAGAAGCTGACTCGGTCTTGCTGATCTGCCGGTAGCCGCTGGAGCCACTCGCCTGCATGATCAACCTGCCGGTCACAGGCAATAATGGTGTATCCCTCTCCCAGCAGCCGCTGGACCATTGCCGTGCCTAAGCCGCCCACCGCCCCGGTTATCAGAACTTGTCCATGTTGTTGGTTTGCCATCAAACTCTCCTTTCAAGATCGTAGATAATTTTCATCATATCCTCACGCCATCACCGTTGGCTTGCATGCAGGATGGCAAACCCAATGATCTCGTCACCCTCGTAACGAATGATCACGTCATCGTCCGTGAGCTCGCTATCCGTGGCGTGACTTGGCTTTTTGAAGTTGATGTACAGCACGTCCGCCTCAGCGTCATACGACGACCAGAGCGATCCCTGAGGCGATTGTTTCACAACAGGGAGGAGTTTGAGGTACTCCTGAACATTAGCTATAGCCATATCTGTTTCCAGCGTCTACGAGTTGACCGTCCACCGCTCACCGACATTCTCAGGCCGTACTGGTCTCGCGCCGAGAGTCAGTAGATGCGCATTATCGTCGTTTTCCAGGGTCAGCAGAGGTTTGCCCCAGGCAAGCACCTCATGGCAGAATCGCTCGGTCTTACTGCCACGGGCAGCATGGGCGACGAAGACCTCGTCGGCGAGAGTGGCAACGAACTCATTACGCTTCTCGGCCAAGTCAGCGGTCACTCGGCGTTGTTTAACTCCAAAGGGCGAGAGAATAAGCAACCTATTCTCCGCGAGCGGAGTTTTCCATGCTGTCGGCAAACGCATCCGTTCGATGCCACGGGCAGGGCAAACAATGACTGGCTGGGTGCCACGCAAGAGCAGCGTCAGACATTCTTTTTCCATCGGAGAATGGAAACCGCTGATGACTGTCACTCCAGCATCCCGCAGAACGCGAGCGAGGTCATAGGTCCGTAGGATCATCTCACCGGGACACCGAGTCGAGCAGAAGAAGCCGAGCAATCGTCTTTGCAAAATCGCAAGGTTCCCAAGAGCCCAGAGACACGGGAAAACGGGAGTCCCATCGCGAGTGCGGAGGGCTGATGGAAAATTGGAAGCAGTAGATTCAATGGCGGTTACATCAAGAGACATGCTTGAGTTCAGTCCACTCTACTTCTTCTAAGTCTTTAAAATTATTGGAGATCTAACGATATCCAGACTTTTATCCAGACTGATTCTGGGAAAATTCTGGATAAGTCTGGGAAAGCATGGCTATAACAGAACGTATCGTCGCCCTTTTCCGATACCAATTGGTTTCAGCCGTCCACTGTCGCAGAGTTTTTTGAGCAAGTAGTAGGCCTGGTGTTCTTCAATGCTGAGCAGTGTACGGCATTCAGCATTGGTTATTGAGTCGCGCGATCGAACATAAGCAATAATCCGGTCTTCATCTGTTTGTGGCTCTTGCTCCTTAGGCAGTTCGGGAGAGACTTTAAGCTGATACGAAGTCCACCTGCCCACCCCTTGTTGTTCCATGAGCCCGGCCTCAACTAGCCCTCGCAACTCCTGGCCAGCGACCATCGCATCCACACGGTTGAGACGCCGATACTCGCTATTGGTAATCTGTTCATGCTGACGCAGGTAAACCAAGGTGAGCCGTTGGCGGTCGTTCACTGGCAGGTTGGCGAATTGGTTGAGCCAGGCAATAGCTTCTGGACTCATCAGCGTGTGGTTACGAAACGTCACCAGAAAGGACGACCGCCGGTCGTTGAACCGTGGCGGTTCCAAATTGGCCGTCCGCATCGCTTGCAACATGGTCTTGATCCCGCTACCGCGGTTCTCGACGATATGCCAGTCCTCCATCATCCGCATCAGCCGGGTGTTGCGGGTTGAGTGTTCCTCCTCAAGGTTCTCGACCGTGACATTGCCGAACAGTCCACCAGGGCTTTGGATCTCAAGGCGGTCGGCAAACATGCGGATCTGGATGTAGCTGCCCCGCACATAGGAGCTGTAATCCCGATGAGCGACTGCGTTGGCAATGGCCTCGCGCAATGCGGCCCGAGGGTACTCTGGGATGTCACGCCGGAACATGCCCTCGATCAGTGACGCCTTACGCATCGCCGCCATTACGTAGACTTCGGCTCGATCGACCATCTCGGGAATCGGCCCTTCGAACCGCTGGTTGTCCATGAACCGCTCACCCCGTGGTGTGTGCTCCTCTCGTCGTGCCGTAGTACTGCAAGAACGTAATCAT
>JACQEL010000313.1 GCA_016200595.1 Deltaproteobacteria bacterium | reverse complement strand
CTGTGGCGAGGAGAGAGTAAAAAAGAATATGTATTTTGCAAACGATCAGAGAGTCTCAAGTTGACAGAAAATGAGCCAGCGAGAGTGTGTATTAGGAAATCACAAAGAAATAGTTACGCTCTTGAGGCAGAAAGGAGCAAAAGAAAGTTCGTTCCCTCCAAAAGAAACCCGTGAGATTCAACGGATGCTAAAGTTTTTAGGTTACGAACCTGATCCTTTTGACGGAATTGCTGGCGATGCGACCGTTGCGGCAGTAAAATCTTTCCAGCAGAGCAATAGCTTGACGCCGGACGGAGAATTCTCTGTAGAATTAAAGAAGAGCCTGGAAGAATCCCTACTGAAAAGCACAGGTCCAAAATCGATAGAACAACTTATTGCCATCTTAGGACTGGATCCTTACTCGTATTATGGAATTCAAAAGTATGCGATCGATGCGCTGGTGAGCGTCGGTTCTCCAGCAGTAGGGCAACTGGTCGTGTTGTTAAAGGACAAAGATCCGGAGGTGCGAAAACAATCAATCAGGGTGTTGCATGAGATCAAGGGTGAACGAGTGATAGATCCCCTGATTATCGTTTTGAAACAAGAGCCGGATTCAGCCGTTCGACTTGCGGCAGCTGCGACATTGGGAGTAACAAAAGATCCACGGACGATAGAGCCACTAATTGCAGTCTTGAAGCAAGACAAGGACTCATCTGTTCGAAGTGCGGCAGCAGATGCATTAGGAGAAATAAAGGATCGTCGGGCAATAGACCCACTGATTGCAGCTTTGAGGCAAGATAAGGATTCATCTGTTCGAGGTGCAGCGGCAGGAGCATTAGGAAAGATTAAGGATCACCAGGCAATAGACCCACTGACTACTGTTCTGAATACTGACTCAGAGGTGCGCGAAAATGCAATTTTTGCATTGAGGGACATCGGGGACAAAAGAGCTATAACACCACTACTCCAGTATTTGACAGACTGGAGTGTCAGCAAAGCAACAGCTGAGGCCTTGATCGGTTTAGGCTGGGAACCGCAATCTGAGAGAGACAGAATTCGTCTTCTTGTTGCTCAAAGAAAAGGCCAAGATTTGCGAGGAAGGTGGGAGTTAACCAAGAAGGTCCTTTTGAACGAGGTGGAGACTGAAGATTATCGGGTTATTGAAAATGCCCTATTTGCGTTTATTGGCATTGGTAGAGCTGAGATCTTACCGGAACTAGTTAAAAAGCTTGAGGCGAAGGGAAACAAAACGATGGCCGAGGCATTCTTGAACTGTGGTCACCCAGAGCTTAACAAGGTAGCGAGAAGATGGGCGAAAACGCATGGATATGTTGTTCGTGCTGGCACTGGTGCTTCGCCTGTAGACTGGGGAGAGATGTAAAAACGTTCCGATCAAAAAAGCTGAGAGGAACTAATGTCATTGCAGCCTCAACATAGCTACACCCCTGAAGAATACCTCGCGCTTGAGCGTAAGGCCGAATTCAAGAGCGAGTACCTCGCCGGCGAGATCTTCGCCATGTCTGGCGCGAGCAGGCAACATAACTTGATTGCCGGTAATGTGTTCGCCTCGCTTCACGCTCAGTTCAGACATCGTCCGTGCGAAGTTTACATGGGCGACATGCGTGTCAAAGTGAGCTCGACCGGCCTCTATACGTACCCGGACGTCGTAGCGTTGTGTGGTGAGCCGCGATTTGATGATGAACAAAAAGATACCTTGCTGAATCCAACAGTCATTATTGAAGTATTATCTCCCTCGACTGAAGCCTATGACCGCGGCGGCAAGTTTGGACACTACCGCAAGCTGGACTCTCTGCAGGAATATGTCTTAATTTCGCAAGAGGAGCCCCACGTCGAACATTACGTACGACAGTCGGACACTCAATGGCTCCTCTCAGAGGCGAGTAGTGAGCAAGGCAGCATACAATTGCCCTCGATCAGTTGTACCCTCGCACTCGCTGAGGTTTATGAGAAAGTAGAGTTTGGCACGTAATCCACTTTTTGTACTATGCCGCTATACTTCGACCAGTTCAGGACAGGCTCTGCCGAAGTAGAAACCGGCCCTTACATTTGATTGAGAGGAGGAAATATGAGCCGTGCATTTGATCCCATCCTGGTTGAGGTCGTGAAGAACGAGCTGGCCTCTATTACCGAAGAGATGGCAATCGCCGTATGGAAAACTGGCCGTTCCGCGATGATGAAGACCGGGGATTTTGCGACAGCGATCTGTGACGGGCAGGGGCGACTCATCGGCCAAGGGTATGCGGCGCCGTTTCAACTTGCCTTCTTCATCGAGATGATGCCGTATATCCTGAAAAAATATGGCAACACCTTGAAGCCAGGGGACGTGATTGTGACCAATGATCCCTACGCCGGCATTACCCACATGCCGGACGTGGCGATCGTCGCGCCGGCGTTCTGGAAGGATCAGCTTGTAGCTTTTTCGGTAGCTTACTCGCATCATACAGACATCGGCGGCCGGTTTCCCGGCGGCTTCAGCAGTCAGTGTACCGAGACCTTTGAAGAAGGACTGCGTTTGCCGATGCTCAAGCTCTATGAGGGCGGCAAGCGTAATGAGATGTTGGTGGAAACGATTCTGGCGAACGTGCGTGTGTCCGATGAATGGCTGGGTGACGTGGAAGCGAAAATCGCCGGCTGCTGGCGCGGCGAGCAGGAGATCCGCACGTTGCTCGATAAATATGGCTTAGACACGTACCAAGCGTCCTGTGACTATCTGATCGATTACGCTGAGCGGGCGACGCGTGCGGCGATTCGTGCGATTCCTCCTGGCGAGTATACCTACGAAGATGTATTTGAGGACGATGGCTTTGGCAGTGATGGTGCAGCCATGCCGGTGAAGCTCACCCTGCGAGCGGAAGGGGAGACTCTGACGGCTGATTTTACCGGAACCGCTCCGCAAGCGAGAGGAGCCATCAACCTCCCGCTCAGCATGACGAAAGCGACTGTGTACGGCACTATCAAAAGTATCGTTGGTATGGACGTGCTGACTAACGTCGGCTTTATCCGTCCTATCAACGTCGTCGCGCCGCTTGGCTCGCTCCTCAATCCTCGTTTCCCGGCTGCAGTTGGTGGCCGAGCCCCGCTGTTCTTTAGGGTGTTCGACGTTCTCTTCCGGGCGCTGGCAAAAGCGCTGCCTGATCGCGTGCCGATCCCCGGAGAAGGTGGGGACGTGTTGCACTTCACCGGCCAGAAGGCGGATGGGCAGCACTTCGCGGTGATGGACATTTACTTTGGGGGCTGGGGGGGCCGGCCGATGAAAGACGGTATCGATGGTGTGGCTCCCATGTCATTCGGCTCCTACGGCACCATCCCGGCCGAACTGCTGGAGCGCGAATATCCGCTGGTGATTGATGGTTTCGGGTACGTGCCTGATACCGGCGGAGCAGGCAAACACCGTGGCTCGTTATCGATCTACAAACAGTGGCGTTTTCTGCAGCCGGGCAAGGTGATGGTCCGGACTAACCGGCTCTCACGGGCTTCTGATGGGATGGCCGGGGGCAAACCCGGAGCGTTATCGACAAATATTCTCAATCCGGAAGCTGAGAATTTAACGTTGCCGCGCAAAGCGCATATGCACATGGAAGTGAAGCCTGGGGACCGTATCTATCATGTGGTGAGTGGCTCGGGAGGACATGGTGACCCCTGGGAACGCGAGCCGGAGAAAGTCCTGATCGATGTACGAGATGAAAAACTCACGGTCAGTGCTGCACGAGAGCAGTATGGCGTGGTAATTGATCCGCAAGGTCTGGGTATTGACTGGGAAAAGACGGCAGCGTTGCGGCAAAAGCGAACAGCGCCGGTAGCAGCGGCGGATTAACCTCGTTTGCGTGTGGTGAGAATGGCTGCCTTTTCCTGTCATTCTGAGTACCCCTTTGTTCATGAGCAGCGAAGCGAAGAATCGTGCTCTGTAACAGTGTGATGAGAGATTCTTCACCCTATATGAGGAACACACCAAGATCCGGATTCAGAGGGAACTCACTGCTATGGGGGTGCCACGGGCAACTTGCCTGCCCGTGCCCACCGCTCGCACTGGCGGACCAGCCGCCAGTGGCACCCGAACCGGAGGTGCAATTATCAAATCCATATCTTGGTGTGCCATGCATATAGGCGGAGGTGTTGCTGGAAGAATTAGCGTGAAAGGGTGGCACATAAAGAGTTTCTTCGAGCCATTAACGACCAGAGTCGCCTCAGAGTCCTGATTGTGACGGAACGAGGAAGGGTAAGAAGGTTCATGGTACAATTAGAGGTCCTGGTCGGAAGGAATTGGGCTCCAGTTGCCCGCTACGATACTGCACATGGTTTTGCCCATCTAGACCTTTTGCATCCTAAAAGAAGACAGGATAAGGTTCTCGTGCGAGAAGCAGACTTTAACAAAGCTTTAGATATTGCCCTTACCGATCTCTTGGAAAACTGGGAAGCTTACCTCAGCCAATACCTCAAGGAGATGTAACGTGAACCCGCAAGAAATGGCTCGCAAGAACCTGGTTCTAGGGATAGAGTTCGACAAATATTTGATCGAGCATCCTAATTTGATAGAGAAAATTCCTCAAGGAGCCTATGTCGTGCTTCTGCCGGAATACGACCCTGACTTATTCAAGGCTAATATGCGGCTGGCACGCAAAAGGCTCAAAGAAGGCGAGAAAGTTGTGTTTGTCAGAGTCGGGAAACTGGCACCGCCGCCCAAATCCAGGCTCATCCGACCACGAGTAGAAGTGGCTGAATCTGTGTAATTGATCAAAGGAAATTCTGGGATCTTTATGCGTGTAGGATTTGATATTGGTGGTACTTTTACAGACGTAATCGTACTTGGCGATGATGGACAATTGACGACCGCGAAAGTGCTCTCGCTGCTCGATCGTGTTGGCGACGACATTGTGGCGTGCGTGCAGCGCTCGGCGCCGACGGGTCCGGTCGAGAGCTTCGTTCACGGAACAACGATCGCCTCGAATGCGGTGATCGAGAATAAGACCGCGACTACCGGTCTGATTACGACCCGGGGCTTTCGCGATGAGTTGGAGATGCGCGGGCAACGACGACCCAATATCTACGACGTCGCTTGGGATCGACTGCCACCTCTCGTGCCTCGCTCATTACGTCTAGAAGTGCACGAACGTATTCTCGGTGATGGCAGCATCGAACAACCGCTCGATGCGAAAGAGACACAGGAAGTCATCGGACAACTGCTCGCCGCGCACGTCGAGGCCATTGCCGTCTGTTTGATCAATTCCTATTTGAACCCGACGCACGAACGGCAGATCGGTCGTCTGATTGCTGAGATGGCCCCGCAGTTAGTCGTTTGCCTTTCTTCCGAGGTTCATCCAGAGATCCGTGAGTATGAACGCACCAGTACGACAACAATCAATGCGTCACTGATCCCAGTGGTGGATCGCTATCTCAACCAATTGGAACAACACCTCTCCGCCTACAGCCGGCGGTTGCTCATCATGCAATCGAACGGTGGCATCATGAGTGCTCAAGCTGCACGACGGAGACCGACCTATATGATCGAGTCTGGTCCAGCTGCCGGCGTATTGGCTGCGGCGCGCTTGGCGAGTGAAACCGGCTTGAATCAGGTACTTTCATTCGACATGGGCGGCACGACAGCTAAGGCCTGCCTTATCGAGAATGGTGCGCCGTTGGAAAAACCCGGTGGTGAGGTAGGCGGCGGTGCCACGATGACGACACGGCTCTTCGGCGGCGGCGGGCACGCCTTGCGTGTGCCCTCACTCGATATTGTTGAGGTCGGTGCTGGCGGCGGGAGCATTGCCTGGATCGATGACGGTGGTGCTCTCCGGGTGGGCCCGCACAGCGCTGGTGCCGAGCCTGGTCCAGTGTGCTACGGCCGCGGTGGACAGGAACCGACGGTGACCGACGCCAATGTCGTCCTCGGTTATATGAATCCGGAGGCGATTGCCGGTTCAACTTTACGCATCAACCGTCAGACTGCATGGGAAGCGATTGAACAGCGGCTTGCCCAACCGCTGAAGCTCGATGTCCTGCGTGCCGCTTACGGGGTCACCCAAGTGGCCAACGCCGCGATGATGCGAGCCCTACGGGCTGTTTCGACTGAGCGCGGACGTGACCCACGCGAGTTTACCTTGATTGCCTTTGGCGGGGCTGGCCCGATCCACGCGGTGGCTTTAGCCGAAAGTTTGGGAATCTCTCGGGTTCTTGTTCCTCCGTTTCCCGGATTGTTCAGTGCTTTAGGGTTGTTGCTCGCCGACTATCGTCACGACTACATCCGCAGCATAGCCCTGGCACTCGACAAAGTAGATCCACAGACGCTCGTGCAACAATATGAGGAACTAGAGGCGACCGCGCGAGAGGAGCTTTTACAGGAAGGGGTTGCTGAAAGCGCAATCCGGTTTGAGCGACAGGTGGACCTCAAGTATGGCTATCAAGTGTCTGAACTGACCTTGCCATTCCCATCTCAGGTAAAATCTGCCGACCTGCGGGCGGCACTCACTCGGCTTTTTACTGAAGCACATAAGCAGGCGTTCGGTTACGATCAAGACGACGCTATCGAACTGGTCAACCTCCGTCTGCGAGCTTTGGCTTCAACCGGGGGAGTACGTTTCACCGAGCTGGTGGCACGAGAGTCTAGTGAAGGACAGACTCACCGGGGTTCTCGACAAGCGTACTTCGGTCCAGCGCAGGGAACCCTTGAGACTCCGGTGTGCCGCCGAGCGGACCTGAGCAAAGGGCAGGACGGACCCGTAATCGTCGAGGAGCCAGACACGACGGTAGTTGTGCCGCCAGGATGGAAGATACAACGGGATGAGTCTGGTAATCTGGCGCTCACGAAATATCCTAATTGATAGTGCTACACTGTGTGTGCTGCACCTGTGGGGGTGATTGCGCCTCTTGTCGTGACAGAACCGGGCTGATAAAAACTCCATTAATACAGACGCGTTGCATATTTTGCCCTGAGGAGGGATCGTCATGAAGAGCCATTGGTTCCATCTGATGCCGTACAAATATCTACCCGAAGATTTTCCGCAAAAATACTCGAGCGTGTGGGTGGATGTGCCTAGCCAGCTCTACGACCCGGTCAAGGGGCATGAAATCTATAATGAGTACCTCGATGAACTCGAATACGCTGACCGCGTGGGGTTCGATGGCATTATTGTGAATGAGCATCACAATAATGCGTACGGCTTGATGCCCTCTCCCAATATTATGCTGGCGTGCTTGGCGCGGCGGACGAATACTGCGGCGCTTACCGTGATTGGCAACTCTCTCGCCTTGTATAACCCGCCGGTGCGTGTGGCAGAAGAGATGGCGATGTTGGATGTGATCTCAGGCGGGCGCTTTGTCGCCGGATTCCCGGTCGGCAGCTCGATGGATACAAATTTTGCCTATGGTCAGACGCCGGCCACGCTGCGCGAAAAGTATCGTGAGGCCCATGATCTCGTCATCAAAGCTTGGACGTCTCCTGACCCTTTTATCTTTAATGGAAAATATACGCAGTTACGCTATGTAAATATCTGGCCCCGTCCTATCCAGAAGCCCCACCCACCAGTGTGGATTCCTGGGGGGGGAAGTGTGGAGACCTGGGACTTCACCGCGCAAAATAACTATGCCTATGCCTTCCTGAGCTACTTTGGTTATCAACCGGCGCAGGAAACGATGAAAGGGTATTGGGAGGCGATCGATCGGAATGGTCGTGACCGGAATCCTTACCGAGCTGGCTACCTGCAACTGCTTGCGATTTCTGAAACAGACGCACAGGCAGAGAAAGAATACGCAGAGGCGGCGTCGTACTTCTACCATCGTTGTCTCCATGTACCGGACTATTTCGCCGTAGCGCCGGGCTACATGACGCTGAAATCGATCAAGGCCCTGAAGTCGCCCTTTAGCTTCGAGAATCTCGGCAAGCTCAAATGGAAAGACTTTGTTGATCAGGGCTACATTATCGCTGGTTCTCCTAAGACCGTGCGAGAGAGACTCTCTCAGGTGGTGAAGGAGATGAACGTTGGCCATGTCATGACCCTCCTACACTTTGGCAATCTCAGCCGTGAACAAACTATGAAAAATACCGCACTCTACGCCAAAGAAGTCATGCCCTACACGAAGAACCTGTGGAACGAATGGGAAGACCACTGGTCGCCGAAACCGCTCGAGATGAAACAGCGGGCGAAGGCAGCAGCGTTATGAGTCCTGAGCAATGAGTGCTGAGTGCTGAGTAAGAGAAAAAGACAGTAAGGGAAAATTTAAACTCAGGACTCAGGACTCAGCACTCAGCACTGTCTTGTTGAAGGGAGAAGCGTCAGGATGCAACAGTCGCGGGTATCTATTCGGAACGGGAAATTTACCACCTCGATGCAGTGGGGTGGGAGCGGTGCGCCACTACTCTTCCTGCATGGGGCGGGTGGACCAATGGTTGGGGCCCCGTTCCTTGACGAACTCGCCAGGCATTTCACGGTCTACGCACCGGCTCACCCGGGATTCGGTCCAGGAGAAGGGATCGAACATCTCGACGACATTATCGATTTCGCGCTCTATTATCACGATTTCTTGGATGAATTGCAGATTGACAACCCGCACCTCATAGGCCATTCGTTGGGGGGGATGCTCGCGGCTGAGATCACCGCTCTTGCCCCTTATCGGGTGAATCGCCTGGTGCTGGTTGGCGCGGTCGGCTTGTGGCTCGACGAAACACCGATTCCCGACATTTTCATCATGAATCCTCAGCAACTTCTGCAAGCCGCCCTCCACGATCCTGCCGGACCTTTGGGACAGATGATGGCGCAGCAGTTCGCTGCTCCTGAGAGGCAACTTGAGATGTACAAGAATATGTCCTCGACCGGCAAGTTTCTCTGGCCGATTCCGGACAAAGGTCTTAAAAAGCGTATCCATCGTATTCAACAGCCCACGCTGATCGTGTGGGGTGCCTCAGACAAGTTGGTACCGCCGGCTTATGGGGAGGCGTTTCTCAAAGCGATCCCCGGTTCGCGGCTGGTGACCCTGGAAAAGTCTGGGCACATGTCCATGCTGGAAGAGCAGGACGCTTTCGTGCAGGCGGTAACGAATTTCTTGTTGTAATAGCTACTCCTTACATTCTCCTGCGGAAACGGGAGAGACAAGCAATTGAGAACGAGCAACGTTAAACGAGGAAAGGAGGGTTCTGTCATGATTAAACTTAAATCAGTCCGCCATACTGGCGTGCCAGTAATGGACGTGAAAAAGGCCAAGAACTTCTACGGCAAGGTTCTGGGCTTCAAGGAGATCCCACGACCGAACATCAAGGGACTCCCTGGTATCTGGTACGAGTGCAACGGCACTCAGGTCCATATCATCGGCCAGCGTAATGAAATGGCGGCCAAAGGGTTCCCGGGTATCGGCACCCATATCGCCGTGCAGGTCGAGGACCTCGAAGAGGCCAAGAAGGTGTTGAAGCGGAGGAAGATTCAATTCAATGAATTTACTCCCCCGCCGCATATCGGTAATGCCCCTGTGCTCTTCGTCCGAGACCCGGATGGAAACGTGGTCGAGTTGCGCACTGAGCCATAAGCTTTGCGAGGGGCGGTTCACGAACCGCCCCTTATTTTGTAAGCGTTCAGCCGTCAGCCGTCAGCTTTCAGCTAAAACAAGGAGATTCCGCAAGCAGGCGACGCTTCCTCATGCCAGAAGTTGGACGGGACCTCTTATGTTTTCCTGCTTGGCTGACTGCTGAACGCTAATAGCTGAACGCTTACCTTATTTTTTGTGCCTTCCGCTGGCACTGTTCTCGTTTTATCTTACTGCTTCACATTCTTGCCGGGATGCAACCCGTATCCCGATGAGGAGGAAGTACCATGAGAATCGAATATCATCCCAAACCGGATGGTATGCAGCACATCAACTTAATGTTCTGTGCAGAAGAGGCTGATCCCGAAGATCTGTGGGTACAGGAGCAACTCAGTGGATTTCCTGTACCGCCTAAACGTATCCTGCAGTGGGAGCGTGAGGGTCGCCAGTATCAGGTCATGCAGTATGGTCAGTGTGTGATCGGCAATGTGATGTTTTACATCGAAAAGCATAAAGGGGTGGTGGATAAAATCCGTACGGTATGCGCGGCTGAACTTGAGAGGTCGAGTCTGGGGAAAGAGAAACTCTACGCTCTCATCTCACAGACTGCGCTTGAGTTTCACAAACAAGCGCGGTTCACCGTCGATGGCAGCGGCGAGCTAACGATCGATGTAGATGAGGCTCAAGTCCGCGAGCGGGTGCTTGAGGGGTTGGCAGAAGATTTGCAAACGTGAGAGAGAATGTAAAACGTAAAACGTAATAAAAACTGTAGTTCCCGGTTTTTTGATCAGAGCGAATGTGTGTGACGGGCGCGCAGAGCCCTTGCTCTGCGCGCCCTGGTTGCCCCAAGGTGGGAAGTGACCAAACGACCCGTCCCTGGAGGCAGCCATGGACAGTTTACCCT
>JACQEL010000312.1 GCA_016200595.1 Deltaproteobacteria bacterium | reverse complement strand
TGTACCAGACCGGGCGAAAGTATGCGGTCAGCTTTAAGCAAACTATGCCGATTATGTTCGATACCATTCTCCCGAAATGGAACTACAGGGCCGTCCCGAGCAGCGCATGAAGTCGGGAAGTTATTAAAGTCTCGATCCTTACCTGATGGGACTGTGCAGCCTACCACTGCATTGGCAACAGTGCTCATGGGCAAGGCGAGTGACACGTTGGCGCTTACTGGTCTCGACAAGAAAATCAGTGTGGCATTGGATGAGAACGGCAGGCGGGTGGCGCTTGACCGGGTGTCTCAGCGGATGGAAACGTGGGCGGTTGCCGAGGAGGCCAGGTCGGATGTTGACGCCAATCCAGGCAATGTGGCGGTAAAATGCTGGGTGATAAGAACGGCTAAGGCATACGGCTTTTTCAGTATCTGGATGACCGTATTTTCCAGCGATGCAGATATGCGTAACCGCCTTATTAACGCCTTTGAAGGGACTCGGGAGAGTGGTTGTTTCGATCCCGTAACTACACTGCCGATTTCTCCTGCACCGAATCCCGATGACCTTGTAGATGGAGCAAAGGTATGAGCAAGCAGTATAGCGAAACTGCCTTCGAGACCGTCATCGAATCCTATCTGCTGGCCAACGGCTACATGGCAGTGGACAGGGCAGGTTTCGACCGAGCACGGGCGATCTTCCCGGAGATCGTGCTCGGTTTCATCCGCGAGACACAGCCTAAGGAGTGGGCGAGGCTTGAAGCGCTACACGGGACGAAGACGGGTGAGCATGTGCTTACTGACCTCTGTAAGTGGATGGACACCTACGGTTCATTGGCCACGCTGCGCCATGGGTTCAAGTGTTACGGACGAACCCTACACATCGCCTTTTTCAAGGCAGCGCATGGACTCAATCCCGAACTGGAAGCCCGCTACGCCGCCAATCGCCTTGGCCTCACCCGGCAACTCCACTTCAGCGAGCGTAATGAAAATTCTCTGGATGTGACACTGAGCCTGAACGGGGTACCGATCGCAACGATCGAGTTAAAAAACCCCATGACCGGCCAAACGGTGGATGACGCACAGAAGCAATACCGCCAGGACCGTGATCCACGCGAGCCGATCTTTGAGTTCAAGCGGCGAACACTCGTGCATTTTGCGGTGGATACCGAGGTGGTCTTCATGACGACCCGACTAGCGGGCGGCGCAACGCATTTCCTGCCGTTCAATAGAGGGGATGACGGTGATGCAGGCAATCCACCGGACCCGCAGGGACGGACGTATCGCACGGCCTATCTGTGGGAAGAAGTCTTGCAGCGGGATAGTTTGCTTGATCTCCTCGCCCGCTTTCTTCACCTGCAAATCGAGGAAAAGCGCACAGAAGATGGTCGCAAATTGAAGACAGAGACGATGATCTTTCCGCGTTATCACCAGCTTCAGGCGGTACGGCAATTGGAGGCAGCCGCACGCAAGGAAGGGCCGGGACACAATTATCTTGTTGAGCACTCCGCTGGCAGCGGAAAAAGCAACACCATTGGCTGGCTGGCACACCGCCTGGCATCGTTGCACAACGAGCAAGACCAGCGCGTGTTCGATAGTGTGATCGTGGTCACTGACCGGATTGTCCTTGACCAACAGTTGCAGGACACCATCTACCAGTTCGAGCACCGTCAGGGTGTCGTGCAGAAAATTGACGAAAGCTCGAAGCAACTCGCGGAAGCACTCGAAAGCAGCGTGCCAATTATCATTACCACACTGCAAAAGTTCCCGTTCGTATCGCGGCAATTGCTAAAGTTGACCGAAGGTCGCGGCGAGCAGGGAAGCGGGGTGCTGCCGACCCGGCGTTGCGCGGTGATTATTGACGAAGCCCACAGCTCGCAGTCTGGTGAAACGGCGACGGAGCTGAAGGGCGTGTTGGGAGGCGAAGAGCTACGCAAGGAGGCGCAAAGACGTGCGGCGGAAGAAGGTCTTGAAGACATGGAGCAGCTATTCCGCAGCATGGCCAAGCGCGGGCGACAAGCGAACCTGAGCCTTTTCGCCTTCACCGCTACTCCCAAGCATAAAACGCTGGCAGTATTCGGCCACAACGGACAACCCTTCCATCGCTACACCATGCGGCAGGCGATCGAGGAAGGCTTCATCATGGATGTGTTGAAGCACTATACCACCTACGCCACCTACTTCAAATTGCTCAAGACCTGTGAAGACGACCCTAATGTGAAGCGTAAGAAAGCAGCGCAGGCACTGGCGCGCTTCCTCCGTCTACATCCACACAACATCGCACAGAAGACTGAAGTGATAGTCGAGCACTTCAATTCTGTGACGCGCCATAAGATCGGCGGCAAGGCGAAGGCTATGGTTGTGACCGGCTCGCGTCTCGAAGCGGTGCGTTACAAGGAAAGCTTCGACCGCTACATCAAGGAGAAAGGCTATCGCATCAAAACGCTAGTGGCGTTTTCAGGAATGGTCATCGACGACAAGATCCCGGACAAGACCTACACCGAAGAAGGGATGAACGGCGGTATTAAAGAGAAAGAGTTGCCGGAGAGATTTGGCTCTTTGGAATATCGAGTGCTGCTCGTTGCTGAGAAATATCAGACTGGCTTCGACCAACCACTCCTGCACACGATGTATGTCGATAAGCGGCTCGCCGGCATTCAAGCAGTGCAGACACTGTCGCGCCTTAATCGTATGCATCCGCTGAAGGAAGACACCTTCGTCCTTGACTTCGTGAATGACCGACAAGAAATCCAAGAAGCGTTCAAGCAGTTTTATGAAGGTGCCGAGATGGGCGAAGAGGTTGACCCAGCTCGTCTGTATCAAATCAAAGCAGACCTCGATGGGTCAGGCATCTACCTCATAGAAGAAGTGCAACGCTTCTGTACGATCTTCTTCAAGCCCAAGGAGCGCCAGAGTCCCGCCGACCATCAAGCAATGAACGCCGCGCTCGACCCGGCGGTGGATCGGTTCCGCGCCTTGCAGGAGGCCGACGAGGATGAGGCTGAACTCTGGCGTGGCAAGCTGCAAGCATTCCGCAACTTGTACTCGTTCCTCAGTCAGGTCATTCCGTATCAAGATTCCGACCTTGAACAGCTTTACACGTTTCTCCGCTATCTCTCGGCGAAGCTTCCGAAACGGTCGAGTGGTCCACAATACAACTTCGATGATGAGGTGCGGCTGGAGTATTACCGCCTGCAGAAGATCAGTGAGGGCTCTATCAGCTTGAAGGAAGGAGAGGCAAAGCCGCTGGACGGACCGAGCGAGGTCGGGAGTGGCTTAGTGCGTGAAGAGGAAGTGCGGTTCTCACGGTTGATTGATGTGGTCAATGAACGATTCGGAACTGACTTCACCGGAGCGGACCAACTCTTCTTCGACCAGATCATCGAGGCAGCTCTGGCTGACGAGAGTCTTCGGCAAGCGGCCAAGGTGAATCCGATAGACAAGTTTTCACTCGTTTTCAATAACCTGCTCGAAACTCTCTTCGTCGAACGGATGGACCAGAATGAAGAAATCTTCGCTCGTTTTATGAACGAGGAGTCCTTCCGCAAGGTCATCGCGGCGTGGATGGCCTCAGAGGTATATCGGAAGCTAGAGAGCGGAACGGGAGATCTTGGGGAAGATTTAGCGCCCAGCGATCAGTAAGGACATCCGTTCTAGGCTCTTAATGTTGCCAGCATCTTTTGCCAGGGGTGCCCTCGCTCCTCTGTCCGGCCTTAAAAGACCGGCCTACCGTCCCATGCCGCTCCGCGGCACCCACCAGCACGGCGTGCTGGCCTGAGGGTAGCCGGGGGTTTTAACCCCCGGCTTCTTTCACAGGGAGATAGCAGGTTCGTTGCCTGGGCGAGACATTTCGCGTTCTATCGCGCTCTG
>JACQEL010000311.1 GCA_016200595.1 Deltaproteobacteria bacterium | reverse complement strand
TGTGCCCGCGATGACTACGTCAGTGAAGGTACCGCCGATGTCGAAGGCAACACGCAAGGCCGCAGTTGTTTCATTAGGCATAGTAAACAGTTGTCAGTTGTCAGTTGCCAGTTGTCAGTTTGGCAATTAGTCCCCTCTCCCCTCGTGGGAGAGGGCTAGGGTGAGGGGGCGTCTGGCAAGAGCACGATCTCAACAACCCTCCCCCAACCCTTTCCCACTGCAGGGGAGAGGGAGAGAACAAACGAATTACTCCTTCACCATCGCCACCGCCTCGACCTCGATGAGGAGCCCATCCACGGCCAGCGCTTGCACACCGACCAATGTGCTGGCGGGTAAATTTTCTTGCGGAAAGAACTGGCTCCGCACCTCACGAATCACCGGCAGGTCTGAGGACTTGAAGTTCACGATATACGTATTCATCTTGACTACGTCTGCGATGGTGGCTCCAGCCGCGGCTAAGGCCGCTTTCAAGTTGGTAAACACCTGGGTGGCTTGGGCACGCAGGTCGCCCTTGCCGACAATCTCAGCTTTCGCATTCCAAGCGACCTGCCCGGCGATAAAGACCAGCTTCCCACCAGTGGCGGTTACAACGTGGCTGTACCCGCCGGGTTTGGCGAGCTCTGGCGGATTGATAAATTTCTTTTCCATAGTTTTCTCCTATAGCGGGTTGCACTTGCATGCCTCCTGGGAGCGCGCCCATCTTGGGCGCTTTTCGGGCGGGCGGGACGCCCGCGCTCCCAGCAGGGCAGGACACATCCAACTGAAAACTGCGGTAAGCAAACAGGAGCGAGGGGTCCAGGCTACAAGCGAACCTCATAGTACGCATTCAACGGATTCTCGAAATCGTGACGAACAAAGCGCGTAAACCCGGCTCCCGCTGTCGCTTGACGGGCGACCGCCTCGTTGAAACCCAGTGTTCCGAGTCCGGCGCCTCCGGATTCCGACAAGGCAGAAGACATGCAGCCCATGACCGAGAAGGCGTAGAGCAATGTGGTCATCGGGTTCTTTTCCAAATTTTCCTCGAAGGTTGGTAAACTCTTCACATCGGCGATGAACCAGGTCCCGTCAGGTTTGATCGCCTTGCGGATAACACTGATCATCTCGAAGGGGTGTGTCATATCGTGGATGCAATCGAAGGTCGTAATAAGGTCGAAACTCGCGTCGGTAGACAGACCGTCAACTTTAGCGTCGTGGAAGGTAAGATTTTTCACGCCCGCCTGCACCTTATTCTCCTCCGCCCGAGCGAGAGCATGTTGGGAAATATCATAGCCATGGAAGGCTGACTGCGGGAAGGCTTTTGCCATTTCGACAAGGGCGACTCCAGATCCGCAACCGATATCGGCAGCTTTTGCTCCGGCCTGCAGCTTACTGACAACACCGTCGAGTTTCGGCAGCACCTGCGAGACCAGGGTAAAACGATACCAATTGCCGAACACTCGCTCGATGCCGCGTGCACCCTCGGGACCGCGGGCATCGTAGTTCAACCCGATACCAGTTTTGAACGCCTGTGGTAGTCGCTCCACCACAGCCATGCGTTGCGGGAGATCACTAAAAATCCCGACCGCGAGCTTCGGACTGTTACTATCCGCTAGAAACATACCGATTTCAGGCGACAGCTCAAACCGCTCATCCCCTTGGTAGTCGATTATCCCGGCGGCCGCCTGGCCACGAATCCATTCACGTATCCAGCGCTCGTGCAACCCGGTTTTCTTGGCGAGTTCTTCGCTCGTCACCGGCCCGGCACCATGCAGGGCTTGATAGAGCCCGAGCTTGTCGCCGAGGTAAATCATCGCCGATACTCCCATACCTTTGAGATAGCCGAAAATGCGTTCGCCGCCGGCTTTGACTTTCGCCGGATCGATTGGACGTGGTTCTGTCGCCATGTGTGACTCCCTTCGTGAGAGGAAAAGGTGGGCAGTGCCCACCCTACTCCTGCTTGTCTGGCTAACAACTAATAGCTAATCGCTAACAGCTTGCTTTTACTTGAAATGTGGAATGACTTTCTCACCCCACAGGCGGATCGACTGCATCGTCTTCTCGTGCGGAATGCCGTAGTTCTGCATGAGACAGAGTAGTTGCTCGACGCCAATCTCTTTGTATTGCTGCACTTTCTCGATGCAGTGGGCCGGATCGCCGACGATCACCATGCTGTGGTGGTCGAGATATTCGAAAGTAAATTTCTCTGGTCGGGCTTGGTTGAATTTATCGTAGTACTCATAGCCCGATCCTTCCTGCACGAAAGTCGGAACTGACTGGCCAAGCATTTCGAACGATTTGTGGTTGTACCACAACACGCCTTCCTCGGCTTCCTCACGCGCCTCTTTGTTGGTGCGCGAGCAGTGCACGAGGGAAAACACCGCCGCCTGATTGTTGATAAAGTCGCCGACCGGCGCGGCCTGCGCGATAGCATCCTTGTAGAGGCTCACGCGCCGCCCGACTTCTTGCAGGTTCAAAGCGAGAGTGAACGAGAGCAGCCCCAGCCCCTTGTGACCAGCGAGTTGGTGACTCTCTGGACTCGAGCACGCCATCAATAACGGCGGGTGCGGTTTCTGGATCGGTTTGGGAATCACGTTGCGCGGAGGAATCTTGAAGTATTTCCCTTCGTGTCCAGCAAACGGGTCCTCTTTCCACATGCGCGGGATCAGCGAGAGGGACTCCTCCCACATGCCGCGCGTGTCGGCTGGATTGATGCCGAATCCCCCCATTTCGATCATGGTGGCGGAGCGGCCAGTGCCGAAATCCATGCGGCCGTCGCAGAGAATATCCAGTGTCCCTGACATCTCCGCCGCACGGCACGGGTGATTATAGGGAAAGGGGAGCAACCGCACGCCATGACCGATACGGATCTTCTTGGTCTTCGCGGCAATCACGCCGTAGAGGACTTCTGGTGCCGAGCAATGAGAAAACTCGTCGAGGAAGTGGTGCTCAACGGTCCAGAAGGCATCGAAGCCCATTTCCTCAGCGAACTGTACCTGCTCGACGACCTCATGGAAAATGCGCGCCTCAGCGTCAGGTCCCCATTTTCGCGGCACGGTAATTTCATAGAAAATGGCAAACTTCATAGTTACTCCCTGCTTTCGGCGTGTGGCTTGCTTTTCCTTTCCCTCGTTCTAGGGGAGAGGACAACCAACACTCCTGTTTCCTCTTGAAGCTGAGTGCTCAGCCTCGCCATTTCATCTCCAGCCTCCAAGTTCTCTGCGTCAGTATCGAACTCGGCGCCCACATAGATGATGCCTCCTGGGTCGGCGATAACATCAGCGTTTCGTAAGGCGTCTGGATACTCAGCTTCTAATTCTTTCAGGAACCTCGCTAAAGCGTTGATGCTTCTAGGGCTTGCCTCATCGATAGATACCTGGATGCTCATGATTTTTCTTCTAGTTGCGTTTGGACAGCCTGGACAAAGGCTTCCGCTTTTGCAAGACCTCTCCTAGCGACCGTTCCGCTGGTTCTGTACAGACGGCAATCCGCATCATGCCTACGACCAACGAGACTATTGTGAACGTTAGCCAAGTCACTGCTAAAAACTTTACGTTCCCGTATCAAGCGTCGATTGAATTCACCCTGTACAGGCTGATGCTCCCAATACCTTGGGCGGAGCTCCGTAAAATGCAGCAGCGCAGCAATTTCAGCATGAAAAACGGCGTAGTAAGCGCGACTAACACAAGGGTCGTACTCTTTATTCTCAAAAGCAAGTCGAGCAACTCGTAGGTTACTCTGAGCTTTTGCGAGGAAAACAGTCCACTCCATCCCAAGAACACATGAAAGCAAAGGTAGGGTGGGCCTAGACCTACCCTACTCCATTTCATTTTTCTCCCATACCGTCGACAATGGAGAGTGAACATTGCCCCCCTCCTCCGCTGACGGCTGACCGCTGAAAGCTGATTGCTCTCTACATTCCGCTCATCAATTCGAGCACAGTCCCATCCGGGTCTTTGAAGCACACCACCCCGATCTTCCTGCCGCCCGGGCCATCGAGCTTCTTGAGTGGCGCCACAAATTCGACCTTCCTCGCTTTCAGTTCTTCGTAAGTCTTGTCGATGTCGTCGACTGTGAACGCAATGCGGCAGATGCCAACGTTGTTCAGCGTCGGATACGGCTGTCCTTGAGTGGGTGGATCAATGAACTGCACGAGGTCAAGCACCGGCGCATTAGCGTCGGTCCCCAAACGCATGAATACACCGCGCAGCTTCTGTGCCTTTACGCCCAGCACCTCGCCCACATTTGGGTTATCCATGGTGAAATCATCGACTTTGTTGAAGCCGAGATCTTGATAGAAGCGGATCGACCGCTCCATGTCTCGGACACAGATATTAACGTGGAAGAGTCGTTGGAGCATGGCTGTTCCTCCTTTCAACGAGCTATTAGCTGTTAGCTATTAGCCAAACGAAATAGGGGCACGGCGTGCCATGCCCCTACCCAGTGCTTACAGCTTACCGACGATTTTTACGCCTGGCCCGAGCGCAGGACATGTCCTGGCAGCGCACCCGTATGCTTACCGCCATCGTATAAGACCGTGCCATTGACCACGGTATATTGCACTCCCTGCGCCGGCATCA
>JACQEL010000129.1 GCA_016200595.1 Deltaproteobacteria bacterium | reverse complement strand
TGAACGGGCGCTGGCAGTTCGCCTCAGGTGTCGATCATGCGGAGTGGGTGATGTTGGGCTGTGCCGATCCCCAATCACACAACCCCAGGGTGCATGTCGTCGTACCGGTAGGCGACCTGGAAATCGACGACACCTGGCACGTGATGGGTCTCCAGGGCACCGGGAGCAAGGACGTGGTGGCGCATGATGTGTTCGTACCGGAGCGGCGGGCGGTCGATACCCGACAGATGTTTGGCGGCACCAGTCCGCACGCGACCCGGCATCGTAGTAATCTGTATCGGTTGTCAGCCGAGGCGATGCTGTGCATGTCGGTCTCCAGTGCAGTGCTCGGTTCAGCGCAGTTCGCGATAGATCAATTCATCGAGCGTACCAGAGAACGGAAGGTCATTATCACTGGCGCCTCCAAGGCAGAACACGCGCCTACCCAGATTCGTCTGGCCGAAGCCGCGGCGGAGGTGCGCGCGGCGCATCTGCTGCAACAAGAAGTGTACGACGAATTCGATCGTCTGATGGCGAGTGATGAGAGATTCGATCCCGCGCACCGGATGTGGGCGCGTTGGCAGGTGTCATACGCTGCCGAGTTGTGTCGGCGCGCAGTAACTCGGCTCTTCAGCAGTTCCGGCGCGCACGCGGTGTACGCGCCGAGCGCGCTGCAACGCGCCTTCAGGAACATCAATGTCGGCGCGCAGCACGCCAGCCTGGATTTCGACACCGGCGCGGAACAGTACGGCCGCGTGTTGCTGGGGGCCAAGCTGTCGTCCTAGGAGTTGATACGGCTAATTGCGACCTCGGACAATTTTTCGGAGCCTGACCGGATCGAGATCGGTGTCGCCTTCCTCGTCTTGCGTAGAGAAAAGGCGTGAGCGCGTCTGACGCGTGAGGGAACCCAGATTCTCTTTCTCACAGTAAGACAGAAGAGAGTCGGGTAAAGAAAAGGGCATGGCTGCCACTTCACCTATACCGATAGGGCGTATTGAGCACTCCATCTTTGTCGTTCGTGGCCATCGGGTGATGCTAGACCGCGACCTTGCCGTTCTATATGGCGTCACCACAAAACGGCTCAACGAACAAGTGAAGCGCAATCACGAGCGGTTCCCTGAGCATTTCATGTTCCAACTCACCCTTGCCGAAGCCAGGGAGGTCTTAGCCTCAAGGTCGCAAAATGCGACCTTGAAACGGGGCCAGAACATCAAATACGCATCCTTCGTCTTCACCGAGCATGGCGCGGTAATGTTGGCCAGTGTGCTGAACAGCCCGGTTGCCATTCAGGCCAGTATCGCGGTGGTAGAGGCCTTTATTCGGTTGCGGCAGATGCTCGCTTCTCATGTCGAACTGGCGCGGAAACTCACGGCGCTGGAGAAAAAATACGATACGCAATTCAAGATGGTGTTTGACGCTATCCGCGAGTTGATGAAACCATCGGAGCCAAAGCGCCAGCGCATCGGCTTTCATGCTCCGAGCAAGAAAACCCCTACTTCGACCTAGCCCCACTCATGTTTGCTTGAACCGTATACAGGCGGCAGAAGTTCATAGGATTCCACAACAGCCATTACCGTGGTAATTCATGAATAACTATGGCCATTGCCCATTCAAAACTAACAGCTCAGGGGCAGATCTCGGTACCAGCCGAAGTTCGACGAAAGCTTGGCATTGGCCCGGGCTCTATATTGGAATGGGACGAAGACGGTGAAAAAATCGTCGTCCGTCGCGTAGGCCGCTACACCTCAGAGGATGTGCATCGCGCCCTGTTCCCGACGCCGCCAACGCCTCGGACGCTGGCGGAGATGAAGGAAGGGGTACGGCGTTACATGAAGGCTTGAGCAATTTCGCAAGCGGCCAAAACTCGGATTCTCTGATTGTAAGGAATTTCTCACTTCGGCAGAACAGAAGGAGTTACTCGCCCTTGTCGATTTCGTGCATAAGCGCACGGTCGAGAAACTGGAAGCCCAGACGGCATTGGCTCGGCTACGCACAGCGATTCCCGGCGTAGTGTCGGACCTATGAGCTCGGTATCCGAACAGTTCCGGGACGCAGTAAGCAGACGTGCTGGCAACCTCTGTGCATATTACCAACTGGATCGAAAAACGAGAGCAGTCTTATGACACCTTGGGAACAGGAACTAGGAGAACTGAAGGCACGTGTCGAGCGGCTCGAAACGACCGTGCGCCAATTGGCAAACGAGGAGCGTCAGATGACGCCACTCACGCCGAATCAGCTTTCAGACCAAGAGCAGGTCTTAGCTTGGCTTAGGGCTGAAGGCTTCGTGCGTAACCCCACTCCCGAAGAACGCCGTCTGGCGGCTGAGTGGGAAGCTTTGCCAGAAGAAGAGAAACAAACCCACATTCGCTCTATGCACAAGCTTGCTCTTGATCCACCGTTAAGCCAGACCATTCTTGCGAACCGCCACTAAATGAGCCTGCGCCTGCCGAAGCCGCCTAAACGCAGCGGTGCAGGTGATCATCCTCCGCAAGGTTTTCGTTTTGCGTGGGTGTATGAGGAAGGTAATAAAGGTCACGTCGTGCACTCCAGCAGTTTATCATGTCGATCCCTCGCCCTGGACAGTTCGTGAAGCCGCGACGTGTGATTGCCAGACCTGACCCTTATTTTGTCCTGTCATCGAGTCTCTCTATAGTTGATCAGTGGTTGAAGTGCTAATCTTTTCCAGTGTCGAGGCTGGACAAGGCAAAGGAGCAGATTGCGTATCTCAAATTCTGGCCCGGCGTCATGGTCGTTACGGACATCAGCTTGGTCGGCTGGCTCGTCTCGAGTGCAGATGCAGCGCCTGCACTCAAGGTTTTGGGCGCGTTGGTGGCAGTCGTGGTCATCACGGCGGCTGGCTTCGCCGTGCACCGTCGCGTCGAGCGGCTCATTGAGGCGCTGGAGGATTTGTAGACATGGAAATTCTTTCGACAATTGTTTTGCTTGCTGTCGCGTTCGCGTTCGCCTTTATGGCCCTAGATGCTTCGCGCCGCGCAAAATAACCCCTAGATGCCGGCTAACCAGCCGTTCCACCGGACCACGGCCATGCAGCGGTTTGAAGTGAACCTGAGAGAATACGTGTTGGCTGCGGCAGGCCGTGTATCGGGGCACGGCGAGGACAACAACAGGCTGAGCAATAGCAGCAGATACTAGAAGAGGAGCAAAAGGTGAAGAAAGTTGCAACGTCCCCTAACTCTCTAACTCTCGATTCGGCTTTAACAAATCCGGCGCTCGCTGCCTATTCGTGCAACAACGCCCCTATAATGGTGAATGCAAACAACACAGGAATGTCAGACACCTAATTTTGCGTTGAGAAGGAACACAAAATGTATTGCTTGATCAACACTCACATTTCGCAAATTCTTCAGATCATAACTTCTAGTCATATAACTGACTACGATTCATTGATTAAAAATATTCAGCACGCGGCTACGCCACAGTACCAGAGTCGGTATAGACACTATTTTGGGCTCAACGTCGCGCGTTTATCGCCGGGTTACTATCAACAATACTTCCAGCAATTCAAGGCGGGACTTTCAGGGGGGACCCTCCAGCTGCAAGCATTAGTTACCAAACTCCACAAAGTACCGACACATGGCAAGGGTAAACAAACGCTACAGTTTTCTTTCTGTTCTAAACTCTGTCATATGCTCAACCCTCATCTACCTATTTATGACAAGATGATAGCCGCTTTCTATTTCTACAGAGAACCAAACCTAGGGCAACCATTGCAGCAAAGAATAGCTCACTATATGATGTTCTATAATTTTCTCATCAAAGAATATAATCGGATACTAACAGCGGGCTTGTTAACCTCAGCGATTCAGCAATTCCGGCAGCATTTCAGTCCTCAACATTTTACAGACGAAAAAGTGATTGATTCGTTAATTTGGTCGTTCGTTACTCTTGCACAGCAGGGGGGTGGCACCATAGTGTACTGCTAGCCAACCTTCCACCTGACCGCCGTCCGCATATAGTTCAGTAGAACGCGAAAGATCTCGGTTTTGGCGGCAAACGGTGATGGGGTGGCATTAGGTCAGTCGATATAAAAAGAGCAGATGAAACGCGGTAAAAGGAGTCAGGTCTTGCATTCTAGCGCTTACTGTATTGTGCTGATAACTCGCCTTTGACATTTTGTGAATCTGCACTGCTTAATTGCAAGACCTGACTTCGGTATCGTGTCAGACTTACCTCACTTGCTTCACGTCTCTCTCTTGAAACGGCCTCTCTCTGTAGAGTGCAGCTGGCAGTGGAGGCCGGCAGCCGACGAAAGCTACCACAATGGCCGCATGGCAGCCCACCGTGCACACCGCTCGGATGATGTGCTCGACGTGGAACGTCGCATCCACGGTTTCCTGCGGCAGTCGGCAGTATTCGCAACAGCCTCCTGCCCTCTGGTGCACGAAGTGACGGACAGCAGCGTCCATTACGACGGAGACTGTGTGAGAATAGTTCGGGCTCGGGCCTTGAGAATCCCTATCAGATCAATACCTTCGACGAACTCTTCGTACTCCTGTCGCTCGTTGTCAGTCAACTGTCCTTCGTTGGCTTTAGCGGCCAGCTCATCAAGCCGGGCTTGAGACTGCGCGTCGAGTTGGAGGTTCACGATCCGCTGGGCGACTTCTGGCGTCAGGCATTCAGTGAGCGGCCTCAGAAAGCGATCGAGAACGGTAGTGTTCATATTTTTCATATAACACGACTTGCGTAGCATGAGTAGAGTATAAACAGAATCGCACCAACGGGTACGACCCTCATTCCCCACTTTTATATTGAAAGGTATGCTAACTTTTTCTACGATGTATGCCTGTTCATTAACATATCAAGTAGAGGCCATTATGCGTCCAGCGACCAAACTGAAACGAGCATCTTTCTTTGTCGATGAAACCACTCTTCGCCGAGCCCAGAAGGTGTTGGGAGTGAAGAGCCGTGCCGAAGTCATTCGCTTGTCTGTCGAACGAGTCATCGAAATGGAGGAGTTCTGGCGGTTCATGGAGAAAAGCCGAAGGACGGTCAAACCTGGCAGTTTCGCAGCCTCGTAAAGAATGAGTAAGGTGTACGCCTATGCCTGTCGCTATTCTCGACACTAATGTGTACATCGGTCACTGGGAGCAAGGACTGTACGAAGAGCAGCTAGAAGCTGTCCGTCGAGCATTCATTGTCCGCCACTTGGCGGTCGTGTTGTCAGAACTTCGCCGTGGAGCCCGGACTCGTGAGGCTGAACAACGCGTGCTCTCGCTCTACCGGCTTGCTCGAATATGATGGGAACCTACGGCTACCGATTGGTGGGAAGCGGGAAAACTCGTCCGAAAGATCGGAGATGCTCAAGGGTGGGATAGACATAAACGACGGGACTTCCAAAACGACGCCTTGATTGCACTCACCGCCCGTCGTCATGGGGCTACGGTGGTGACCGCTAACCTCTCGGATTTTGACTTGCTAATGGGTGAGTTGAAAAATCAGGTTCTGGCGGTGCAATAAGTGACGTAGCCCGGATGCAATCCGGGGTATGCTGGCCCTGGATTTCGCTGCGCCAGAGGCAGGATAAGCTTTGGTCCCTGGCCATCAGGTCTCTTGATCGAAATCGATGACCAGTTGGTCGGTGACCGGGTAACTCTGGCATAACAACCTGAATCCGCGAGCGATCTCATAATCTTCAAGAGCGAAGTTGGCGTCCATGTCTACTTCGCCCTTGATGACCTTGCCGCGGCAGGTGGAACATATCCCGCCCTTGCACGAGTATGGCAACTCGATCCCCTGGGCGAGACCGGACTCGAGTACGCTCTCCGTGTTCTTCTCCATGGTGAACTGACGCGTCCGACCGTCCTGGATCACGGTGACTTGGCACTCGTTGTGACCGAGGATGTGATGCACCGGCATCGGCCGCGGACCCTGAGACAGGCTGGTGGCGAACAGCTCCATTTTGATCTGCGCCTGGCTCAGCCCGTGTGCCTGCAGCGAGGCCGAAACGTCCTCCATCATGCCCAGGGGACCGCAGAGGAACGCAATGTCGAGGCTGGCCGGGTCGATCCACTTCTCCAGCAGCGCGTCGCACTTGGCCCGGTCGATGCGGCCGTTGAACAGGTCGATGTCTTGCTGCTCACGGCTCAGGATGAACACCAGGTTCAGCCGCTCACGGTAGAGGTCCTTGAGGTCGGCCAGCTCTTCCTTGAAGATCACGCTGGAGGAGGAGCGATTACCGTACACCAGCGTCACCTGGCTGTGCGGCTCGGTCAGCAGTGTCGTTTTGACGATCGAGAACACCGGTGTGATACCGCTGCCCGCTGCGAAGGCGACGTAGTGTTTGCGATTCTGCGGGGAAAGCGCGACATTGAAGTGTCCTGAGGGCGGCATCAGCTCCACGCTGCGCCCGGGCTTGAGGAAGTCGTTGGCCCAGTTGGAAAACAGCCCGCCCGGCACTCGCTTGATCGCTATACGCAGCCGCTTGTCCTGCACCGCCGCGCAGATCGAATAGGAGCGGCGAATGTCCTCACCATTGACCTGGGTGTGCAGGGTCAGGTGCTGTCCCTGCGTGTAGGAGAATTGGTCAGCCAGTGCTGCGGGCACCTCGAACGTGACCGCGATGGCATCGCGTGTTTCCGGTCGGACCGACGCGATTTTCACCTCATGAAACTTACTCATTCTTTCTCTTCTGATCTAGTCACAGTTCAGTAATGTGGCTTGTCCCCGTCACCATTTCGCCCCTGGATAGGCGCGCTGGAGGAATTGCATTTCTGTGAGGATGTAACCCAGGTGCTCGGTATGGCGCCCCTGCTTGCCGCCCTTCTGCATCCAGGTGCCGCTGGGCAGGGTCAACGTCGCTTGGCGGAACACCTCGGCCACGTGCTTGAGCCAAGGCTCGTGCAACTGCCCCGGATTACAGATGATGCCCTGCGCTGCCAGCGCCTCGTCTACCGCGTCCGGGGCGAACATCTCACCAGTATACGGCCACAACTCGTCCACCGCGGTCTGCATACGCCGATGACTTTCCTCGGTGCCAGCGCCTAGTCTCGTCACCAGGTCGCTACTCCGCCGTAAGTGATAGGTAACCTCCTTGACCGCCTGCTCGGCGATAGCGGCGATGCGCTCGTCGGTCGACTTCAGCAGCTCCTGCAGCAGCAAGTGATGCCAGGTGTCGAAATAGAACTGACGCGCCATCGTCAGTGCATAGTCGCCGTTCGGCTGCTCCACCAACAACAGGTTGCGGAATTGATGAGCGTCGCGCAGGTAGGCGAGCGCATCCTCGTCGCGTCCCTTGCTTTCGACCTCGCCAGCATAGGTCAGCCACAGCCGCGCCTGGCCGAGCAGGTCCAAGGCGATGTTGGTGAGTGCCATGTCCTCTTCAAACACCGGGCCCTTACCGCACCACTCGGACAGCCGCTGCGCCAGGATCAGGGTGTTGTCGCCCAAGCGCAGCAGGGACTCGAACTTGTCAGCCAGCAGCATGTCCTTTCTCCGTTGTCCTGGCGTTACATATTCTTGACTTCTTTCGGCATCGGGAAGAAGGTCGGATGCCGATACACCTTACTGTTGGCCGGCTCGAACAGCGGGGCCTTGTCTCCAGGGGAGCTGGCAACGATGTCGGACGCCTTCACCACCCAGATGCTGACGCCCTCGTTGCGTCGGGTGTACACGTCGCGTGCGTTGTTGATTGCCATCTCCGCGTCTGGCGCGTGCAAGCTGCCGACATGCTTATGCGCCAAGCCGTGCTGGCTGCGGATGAACACTTCCCACAAGGGCCACTCTTTGATAATTAATTCTCCTTCGGGAATTCCCTCTCCCCTTGTGGGAGAAGGGACCTGAATTCCGCATTGACTCTTAAATTGACACGCAGGCCCCCTGCCTGCCCACCTCCAGAGCAATCACAAGGGGTTTTACCTCAGGCCGCCTTCGTGGCTTCGGCTTCACGTTGCGACTGCTTCTCGGCATGCGCCACCAGTGCCTCGCGGAACCAGGCCCCATCTTCCCATGCCTGGACACGCGCGCGCAGCCGCTCGCGGTTGCAGGGTCCGTTGCCTTTGACGACATTCCAAAACTCGTCCCAATCGATCTTGCCGAAGTCGTAGTGGCCGCTTTCCTCGTTCCACTTGAGTTCCGGATCGGGCACGCGGATACCCAGATACTCAGCCTGGGGGATAGTCTGGTCGATAAACTTCTGACGCAGCTCATCGTTGGAAAAGAGTTTGATCTTCCACTGCGCCGATTGCGCGCTGTGGACCGACTCGGCATCTGGCGGCCCGAACATCATCAGCGAGGGCCACCACCAGCGGTTCAGCGCGTCCTGCGCCAGCGCTTTCTGCTCGGGCGTGCCGTCGCGGCACAGGGCGATCATGATGTCGTAGCCCTGACGCATGTGGAACGCTTCCTCTTTGCATATACGGATCATGGCGCGCGAATAGGGACCATAGGAGCAGCGACACAGCGGGATCTGATTCATGATCGCGGCGCCGTCGACCAGCCAGCCGATGGCGCCGATATCGGCCCAGGTCAGCGTCGGGTAATTGAAGATGCTCGAATACTTGACCTTGCCAGAGAGTAAGTCGGCGTAGAGTTGATCGCGCGTCACGCCCAGAGTTTCCGCGGCACCGTAGAGGTAGAGCCCGTGCCCGGCCTCGTCTTGGACCTTGGAGAGCAGAATCGTCTTGCGCTTCAGGGTCGGCGCCCGCGTGATCCAGTTGCCCTCCGGGAGCTGGCCAACAATCTCGGAATGCGCGTGCTGCGAGATTTGCCGGATCAGCGTCTTGCGGTAGTCCTCAGGCATCCAGTCCTTGGGCTCGATCTTGATGCCCGCATCGACGCGTTCTTGAAAAGCTCGCTCCTCGGCTGACATCTCTGCGCGTGACTGCAGCTGATTGACGCCGGTTTCCACTAATTGAGCGTACATTGACATTGCACTTCTCCTTACCTCAGCGGCCGACGAAGCGCGGGCTGCGTTTGTTTTGCAACGCGCTGATCCCCTGATTATAGGTCCACTGATCGGGAGTGAACCAATCCCAGGGGCGCGCTCTCGGGTGTGGAGCATAGCAGATTGTGTCACACAAGAAGAGCACCAGACGGCAGGCCTGCCGTGCGACTGCGCTCCGGACAGACTTCTCGACGGGCATCCCGAGCTAGGGGTGCGGGCGGCCCTCTCGATACCTCCTTTCCTCACGGCCTTGACTCTCTCTCCATAGCAGGGTAGGGGGTGTTGAGCAAGCGCTCAATCAATAGAATACACCGACACGCGCAATTGATTTCTTACAACATTGAGACTACTACTCTGTCCACTTGAAACCGACTGAATTTATCATCCTGAAGCAGGATGACATACGACAGGGAGAGGACAACCAATGGCTGTTCCAGTACAGGACATTGCCCGCCAACTGGTGGCGGCTGAGCAGCAACACGCGCCGCTGCCGCCCCTGACCGAGACCTATCCAGAACTCACCACTGGTGATGCTTACGCCGTACAGTTGGCAGCGATTGCGCACAAGATTGCGCGGGGCGCCAGGGTCGTGGGCAAGAAGATTGGGCTGACGAGTAAGGTAATGCAGCAGATGTTCGCGGTAGACCAGCCGGATTATGGACATTTGCTCGATACCATGGCGGTCGCCAGCGGCGGCGAGGCGCCGATGACGCGGCTGCTCCAGCCCCGCGTCGAGGGTGAGATTGCCTTCCTCCTCAAACAGGATCTGCATGGCCCTGGGGTGACTGAGGCCCAAGTGTTGGCTGCGACTGAGGCCGTCATGCCGGCTATTGAGATCATCGACAGTCGGATTCGCGATTGGAAGATCAAGCTGGCGGATACGATTGCTGACAATGCCTCCTCGGGTTTGTTCGTGCTGGGTGACACTCGCACCCCGGTTGGGCACGTCGATTTACGCTTGGTGGGAATGGTACTGGAGAAAAATGGAGAACTTGTTGGGACCGGAGCGGGAGCTGCGGCGCTGGGCAATCCAGCGGTATCCGTCGCCTGGCTGGCGAATAAGCTGGCGGAATTCGGCTTGGGCCTCAACGCCGGCGAGGTAATCCTGTCGGGCTCGCTGGCGATTGCGCCGCCAGTGACAAGTGGTGACGTGATCACGGTGCAATTTGCCCAGCTCGGCTCAGTGATGGTCAAATTTGTCTAACCTCGGAGCACGAAAGGAACAGGCATGGGAGTAAGAACCGGAACGGCATTTATTGCCGGGTTGCGGGACAGCCGAGAAGTCTGGCTCGGCGACGAGCGGGTGACCGACGTCACCACCCATCCCGCTTTTCGCGGCGCGATTGAGAGTTTGGCCCGACTCTATGACATGCAGCATGAGCCAGCGTATCGGGAACTGTTAACGTATCCTTCGCCAACGACTGGCGAGCCTGTAGGTCTCTCCTTTCTTATTCCGCGCACTCGAGAGGACCTGGCGCGCCGCCGTCAGATGATCAAGACCTGGGCCGACGCGACCTGCGGCATGATGGGTCGTAGCGCCGACTTCCTCAATACCATGGTCACGGCCTGGGCGGCGAAGCGCGACTATTTTGCCCAGCAGAGTCCTGCCTGTGCTGAACGTGTGTGGCGCTATTACGAAGACTGTCGGGAAGGCGACCTCTTTCTCACCCATGCGTTGCTCGACCCGCAAGTTGACCGCGTGAAGAACCGCGCCGAGCAGGACGATCCTTATCTCTGCTTACGCATTGCCGAAGAGACGAAACAGGGTCTCATCGTGCGCGGGGCCAAGATGGTCGCCACCGCGGCCCCGTTTGCCGACGAGATCCTCGTCTGGCCATTTCCGCCGACGCTGACCGAGGCCGAGGCCCCCTATGCCATGGTCTTCATCATTCCCGTGGCTGCGCCAGGATTGAAGATCATCTGCCGCGAATCCTTTGCTCACCCTGACCAGTATGCCGACCATCCGCTCAGTGCTCGTTTCGATGAGATGGATGCGGTCGCGGTCTTTGCGGACGTGCTGGTGCCGTGGGAGCGTGTGTTTCTCCATGGCGATACCCGGCTGGTGGCCCAGATGTACGTCGGCACGCGCATCCGCGAGATGACCGCCCACCAGACTAATACGCGTCTCTTGTCGAAGCTGGAGTTTGTCTATGGGGTGCTCTGTCTGATGGCCGAAGCGATCGGGGTTCAGAACGCTCCCGCTGTGCAGGAGGTGCTGGGCGAAGCAGCCACGTACGTCGAAATCCTCAGGTCTACGCTGTTAATGGGTGAACAAGGGGCGCAGGTGGACCCGAGCAACGGGGTGATGTACCCAGCCTTGCAACCTCTCCAGGTCGGGCGCACGTGGGGACCGCGGATTTATCCCCGGCTGATGGAGATCATGCGCCGTCTCGGCGCGGGTGGGCTGATGCAACTGCCGGCCAGTAGCGCTGCCTTTGACAGTCCCATTGGCCGGGAGTTGGAGAAGTATTACCGTGGGGCGCGCATTTCCGCGCAGGACAAGGTGGCGCTCTTTAAACTGGCCTGGGACCTGGTGGGGTCGGATTTTGGCTCGCGCCATACGTTGTACGAGCTATACTATGCCGGAGATCCCAGTATGCTGATGGCCGGCTTTCACCGTGAGTTTGACAAAGCCGCGTGCGTTGCGCGGGTGAAAGAGTTTCTCGCACAGCCCAGCAGCACCGCCGGCTCGGCGGTGCGCACCGGCCAGCGGCCGGTGCCACCATTAGAGTAATGAGGGAACACGGCGAAGACCGAACATAGATGAGGACCGTATGGCAGACAAGATACCAGTGGCGATCATCGGGTCGGGCAACATTGGCACCGATCTGCTCTACAAACTTAAGCGTTCGGCGGTGCTGGAGCCGGTGCTGATGGTCGGCGTCATCCCCGAGTCGGAAGGGCTAGCGCGCGCCCGTCAGCTGGGACTGACGACCAGTGCCGAGGGCATCAGCGGCTTTCTCGCGTACGCCGACAAGGTCGAGATCGTCTTTGACGCGACCAGCGCGAAAGCGCATAGGGAGGCGGCACCGACACTCCGTGAGGCCGGCAAACGGGTAGTCGATCTCACCCCGGCGGCGCTCGGGCCGTATGTGGTCCCCCCGGTGAATCTGCAAAGCCATCTGGATGCGCAAGAAGTGAATCTCGTCACCTGTGGTGGACAAGCCACGACACCCATTGTGGCGGCCATTCGAGCGGTGGCGCCGGTAGCGTATGCGGAAATCGTCTCGACCGTGGCCAGCCGCAGCGCAGGACCGGGGACGCGGCAGAACATCGACGAGTTTACCGAGACCACCGGCCACTCGTTGGTGGCGATCGGTGGCGCGGACAAGGGTAAGGCGATCATCCTGCTCAACCCGGCGGAGCCGCCTATTCTCATGCGCAACACGGTGTATGCGCTGGTGGAGACGGTCGATCAGGAGGCGATTACCGCCTCGGTCCGTACTATGGCGGCGACCGTGCAACGCTATGTTCCCGGCTACCGGCTCAAAGCCGACCCGCTGTTTGATGATCACAAAGTGACCGTGCTGTTAGAAGTGACAGGCGCCGGCGACTTTCTCCCACCCTACGCCGGTAATCTGGACATTATGACCGCAGCAGCGGTACAGGTAGGTGAGGAGATTGCCAAAGAACTGCAACGGCGCCAACTGCAGCGTCCGGCGGCGGCGCGCCGGCCTGATGTTACTGCCTAAAGGAGTTCTCAGGCATGCTTGTACCGAACACCCCCTCACCCTATCCCTCTCCCACGAGGGGAGAGGGAACCCGTAACCGCAGGGTCAGTGTGGCCCCAAGCACTTGAGAGCTGCAATGAACTATAGAAAAACACGCCAAGATCTGAATGTTCGGGTGCCACGGGTAGCTGGCTACCCGTGTGGTCGGTTGCACTGGCGGACCAGCCGCCAGTGGCACCCAAGCAGGTTGTGTTATCCTCGCATCCATATCTTGCCGTAGTGTTTCTAGAGCAAAAGGAGAATTGTGATGCGCATCTTTATTACCGATGTCACCTTACGTGATGGCGATCACGCCATGGCCCATCAGTTCACCCGCGACCAGGTGTCCCGCATCGCGCGCGGACTGGATGCGGCCGGGGTAGATATCCTGGAAGTGTCGCATGGCGATGGCTTGGCCGGCTCATCCATGCAGTACGGCCTGAGTCGGGAACCGGAAGAGGAACTATTGCGTGCCGCCGCCGCCGTACTGACGCGTGCCAAGCTGGCGATCCTGCTCATCCCTGGGATTGGCACCAAGTCCGACCTCAGGCAGGCGGCGGAGTTAGGAGCAACGGTGGCGCGAGTCGCCACTCACTGTACCGAAGCGGACATCTCCGAGCAGCATATCGGCTTGGCCAAAACCTTGGGGATGCGGGTGGTGGGCTTCCTCATGATGGCGCATATGATCCCACCCCAACAGTTGGCGGAACAAGCCAAGTTGATGGAGTCGTATGGCGCTGATTGCGTGTATGTCGTCGATTCGGCTGGCGCCATGGTGACGCCGGAAGCGCGCGAGCGCGTACGCGCCTTGCGACAGGCGATAGGCGTGGATATTGGTTTCCATGCCCATAACAATCTGGCGCTCGCGGTAGCGAACAGCCTCGCCGCGATCGAAGAGGGCGCGACCCATATTGACGCTTCGACGTGTGGCCTTGGGGCTGGAGCTGGTAACACGCAGACCGAGGTGCTGGCTGCAGTATTGAACCGACTCGGTTACGAAACCGCCATTACCCTTTCCCACCTCATGGATGTGGCAGAAGAGGAGGTGAAGCCGGTGATGCTGCGGCCGCAGATTATCGACCGCGACAGCCTCACGATCGGCTATGCGGGCGTCTATTCCACCTTTCTCCTGCACGCCAAACGCGCCGCTAAACAGTTTGGCGTCGACTCGCGGGCACTACTCGAAGAGCTGGGTCGCCGTCGCATGGTGGGCGGCCAGGAGGACATGATTCTCGATGTCGCGGTGGAACTGGCGCAGGCGAAACGGACCCCGCCTAGCGCACGCGCTCCACAAGACAGTGTCGTCCGAGGATAAGACGGACCCAACAGCAGAAGGAGGAAAACCCATGGCAGCGTCAGAGTTAGAGGCAGGGGCGTATCGCGCAGTAAAAGGCCTTAACACATTTTATCATCACGCCGGCAGCGGCCAACCGGTCGTGCTTATTCATGGATCTGGGCCGGGCGTTTCGGCCTGGGCTAACTGGCGGTTAGTGCTACCGGAGCTCTCGCGGCACTGCGCGGCCTACGCGCCGGATATCATCGGTTTTGGGAAAACCGACAAACCGGTGAACTGCGCCTTTACCCATGAGGACCGGGTCAATCATCTGATCAATTTCATTGAGACGCTCCCAACGCCGGTACGGCTCATTGGGAATTCCATGGGTGGCGGCCTAGCACTGGCGGTAGCGGTGCGCCGGCCTGACTTGATAGAGAGAATGGTATTGATGGGCAGCGTGGGCGTATCGTTCCCCATCACTGAAGGGCTGGCGGAGGTGTGGGGCTACACCCCGAGCCTAGAGAAAATGCGCCGTCTCATCGACCTGTTTGCTTATAACAAAGCGCTAGTGACGGATGAATTAGCCAAGCTCCGTTACGAAGCCAGTATCCAGCCGGGCTACCAGGAAGCGTACGCGAAAGCATTTCCTGCTCCTTTGCAGCAGCACGTCGAGGCTATGAGTATTGCCGAAGAGCGAATTCGGCAAATCCAGACTCCGGCGCTAGTCATTCATGGCCGTGAAGACCGCATCATTCCGATGGAGGTAGGTGTGCGTATTTATCGGCTGCTTCCCCGGGCTGACATGCATGTCTTTGGGCAGTGCGGGCACTGGACGCAGATCGAGAAGACGGCTGACTTCAACGCCCAGGTGATCCGCTTCTTGCAGGCCTGAGCTTTCTAGTGTTTCATCGCAAAAGAATTGATGGGTGCATTGCGATTCCCCCTCTCTCTAACTCTCTCCCGCCAGGGGAGAGAGGACAACACAGAGGCACCGTCCCATCCCCTCTCCTCTTGTGGGAGAGGGCTAGGGTGAGGGGACTCTGCAGGCACGACTCAGGCCCAGCAAAATCAATGCGACAGACCACTTGAAGGGTAAGGAGGAGCTATGCGCAGCAATAAACCCCACTTGGAGTTTTCGGCGGTGGATCTCTCCGCGGGATTTGCGCCGCCGCCAGGTTACCCTCCGGGCTTTGCGGAAAAAATTCTGGCCGGGTCGTTGGACGAAAAGAACCTGAAAGGCAGTCGGACACGGCTCCTGAAGATTGCCGCTGGCGCGTACTCGACCGAACCATTTGTCCACCAGTATTGGGAAGAAGTCTACCTGCTCTCCGGCGACTTGATTGTCGGCAACGATGCCCAGGGCCGGGGCGGAGAGCAGTTCACCGGCCCCACCTATGCGTGTCGTCCTCCCGGCGTTCACCACGGCCCATTCAAATCAGACACTGGTTGTCTCTTGCTTGAGGTTCATTATTTCGATGAAAACTAGGGGTGTGTCAGTGATCTCTCATGCCCAGGCTCTGCCTGGGCATGCCGTGTGGTCGTGGCTCTGCCACACCCGGGGTTTGCGATCCCAGGCTCTGCCTGGGATCGAGGGCATCAACTTTGGGGCTTGACGAAGTACGAGGGTAAGCCTTTATGAACACCCTGCAACCGATCGCACGCGTTACTGCTCGCTTACAGGCTGGTGAGATATCAAGCGTCGAACTGGTTCAACAAATACTCGCGCGTGCGGCAGACCCTACGGGCGAGGGTCAGCGAATATTCACTCGGGTGTATGCTGACGCAGTTGACCAAGCAGCAGAGCAGGACCGTCGGCGTGCGCGAGGCGAGATCGCCTCACCACTCGCTGGCGTGCCAATCTCAATCAAAGATCTCTTTGACGTTGCCGGCGAAACCACCCTGGCGGGCTCGAAGGCGCTTGTCGGGTCTCCACCCGCTGGTCGTGATGCCGAAGTCGTGGCGTGGCTCAAACAGGCAGGCGCGGTCATCATTGGCAAGACCAATATGACTGAGCTTGCCTTCTCCGGCCTGGGCCTCAACCCGCATTATGGTACGCCGCGCAACCCCTGGGACCGCGCGCGCGGACGCATTCCCGGAGGCTCATCTTCCGGGGCCGCGGTTTCGGTCACTGACGGCATGGCGGTCGCTGCTATTGGCACTGACACCGGCGGATCGGTGCGCATCCCCGCGGCCTTATGCGGACTGGTCGGCTTCAAACCGACGGCGGCTCGCGTACCACGGGAAGGGGTGCTGCCATTGTCAGGGACTCTCGACTCAGTCGGCCCGATCGCGCCATCGGTAGCGTGCTGCGCTTTGCTTGATGCCGTGCTGGCTGGCGAGAGAGTTGAGGAACTCCAATCCGTGCCGCTGGGTTCTCTCAGGTTTGCCGCACCGCAACGCTATGTGCTTGACGGTATGGACTCACAGGTTGCCACTGCGTTCGAGCAAGCGAAATCCCGGCTTGCGGCTGCTGGCGCTCAGATTGTGGAGATTCCGTTTGCCGAAGTGGAAGAGCTTCCCGAGCTTAACGCCAAAGGCAGCTTCTCTGCGGCCGAGGCATGGGCATGGCACAAAGGTCTTATCGAGTCTCGGAGTGAACTGTACGACCCACGAGTGCTGACGCGCATCCTACGCGGCAAGGACATCAGCGCTGAGGAACTCGCCACGCTGCACCAGCGTCGTGCAGATCTCATCCAGCGAGCGCAGCGAGTGACTGCCCAGTTCGATGCGCTGCTCATGCCCACTGTGCCGGTCGTGGCGCCGGAGCTCGGCGGCTGCTCAGCATTGGCTTGTCGGTTGAGAAGGTTCTCCATCAGTTCGCTTCCCATTAGTGCCGCTGTCCACCCCCTTCGACAAGCTCAGGACAGGCTTCGACAAGCTCAGGGTGAACGGAGGAAGAAGTGCAGAAAGACAGAAACCGTTCGTGCTGAGCTTGTCGAAGCACGAGCAGCTAATGGTTCGAGATGGAGAGAAGGAGACAGACCATGCTAAAGACTGGCAAAGAGCATCTGGAGTCTTTGCGTGATGGGCGGATAGTCTACCTCGGCAGCGAACGGGTGGACGATGTCACTGCTCACCCAGCGTTTCGCCACGCCGCGCAGACGGTCGCCGCGCTCTACGATATGAAGGCCGATCCGGCGAATCAGGAGACGATGACGTATGAAGAGGACGGCAGCCGTCACTCGATCTACTATCTGCGGGCGAAGACGCGCGACGACCTGCAGCGCCGTATGGTCGGCCACCGCAAAATCGCGGACATGACCTACGGCATGTTTGGCCGTTCGCCTGATCACGTCGCCAGCTTCGTGACTGGCATGGCGATGAAGGCGGATGAACTGAAGCCACCCTGTGGTCATCCGGACAACCTGTTAGCCTATTATCGCCACGTACGCGACCACGATATCTATACTGTCTATGCCGTGCTTCCTCCGCAGGCCGCACGCGACCCGGAGTTCTACCTGCGCCAAAATCTTCCCGTGCCCACGCTGCGGGTGGTGCGCGAAGAGGACGACGGCGTGGTGATCTCGGGCATGAAGATGCTGGCGACGGGTGCCGTGCTGGCCAATGAGATCTGGATCGGCAACGTCATACCGCTCGCCCCTGACCAGAAAAAAGAAGCCATTACCTGTGCGATCCCGTGCAGTGCGCCAGGGCTTACCCTATGGTCGCGCAAATCGATGGAGCGGATGGCTCGCTCAGAATTTGATGCGCCGTTAGCCTACCGCTACGACGAAACCGACAGCATGGTGATGTGCGAGAATGTCAAAGTGCCCTGGGAGCGGGTCTTTGTCCACGATGACGCGATTTTATCGCGCGAGATCTACTTCAAAACCCCCAGCCACTGTTTTGGCAATCATCAGTCTAACGTGCGCTATTGGTCGAAGATGCGTTTGTTGCTCGGCCTCTGCAGCAAGGTCGCCCACGCCACCGGCGCGGATCAGACCCCGGCGGTGCGGGAAACGCTCGGCAAGATGTCGGCGGTCGAGGGTGTGATCGCCGGCATGGTGAATGGCCAGATCAACGCCTATGAAAGCTGGCCAGAGGGATATGCCTGTTTTAACCGACGTATGATGTATGCGGCGCTCGAATGGTGCACGCAGAACTATTCGCTATTTATTGATCAACTGCGCGAACTGTGCGGCGGCGGTGTCTTCCAGATGCCAGCAGACAGTTCCGTCATGGAAGACGAACATCTGGTGCAGCAGTTCACCACGTATTTTCAAACGCCGCAGCTCGATGCCCTGTCGCGGATGAAGCTGTTCAAACTAGCCTGGGATATGGTCGGCTCCGAGTTTGCCGGTCGGCATCTACAGTACGAGAAGTTTTACGCCGGGGCCTCGTTCATCGTGCGCGGGCATGCCTATCGCGAGACGTCGTGGGGTGAGTTCCACCAGATCGTCGAGGATTTAATGGCGGGCTACAGCGCGCCAGGCATCCCTCAGGGACAGGCGAAGGTATCGGCGAAGACCGCGGCCTAAAGCTGTCGAAACATAAGGGAGGGCCATACCCGGCTCTGACCGCAAAATCCATTAAGAATCCTTTTCATCGTGCGGGTGATATAGCCCTCCTTCCTAAAGGGGCTTACAGCAGCAGTTTTGTCAGCTGTTGCAAAAGCACGTTGAGCGGCACGGATATGAGCGCGACCGGTACGAATGGCAGCAGCGTGGCAATCACCAATGGACTCAGGTCCGTGAGGTCGAGCGGGAGGAACCCTAGCTCGTACACGTTCGCGGCGACTTGGTAGAGATCGGTCGTAGCCGAGAAGTCTGGCACTTCCAGCGCGCTTTCGTCTATGTTCTCGACACGCTGCAACCACTTCCGTTCGAACTGCTGCCCCTCATGGCTCGCCAGGGAACCATACGCGAAAATGCCCTGCTCTTTGGCCTCATGCAGTTTCCTGGAAAATAGCAGGAGGGGCCCGCTGAAGAGCCCGACGACAACGACGATCAGGCTACCCATGAGGTAGAGATGCGCGGTCGGCGGGATTCCCTCATGTATCACACGGTTGGCCACAGAACCGGCAATTATTGTTCCCAAGATAAAACCAAGAAGCGAGAACGCCCAGAGCGAATGGCTGACAAACTTCAACCCGGCGGCATGATCCGGGTGCGCTGGGATGAGGTGGAGGTCGAGACGTGCAATCTGCCGCAGGAGCCTCCCCCACAGAAACAGGCGCCACAGCCAGCCAAGGAACAGGGCATTGAGCAGAGGAAGGCTCACCAACGTGTGCCACCAGCCCGCGAAAGAAAGGCTCAGGGATTCACTGCTTCCTGTTCTGTGCCAGGCCTGGAACTCTCCCAGCGGCACATAGCTAACCATGGCGATGATCAGTATATAGGAGAGCCCTATGGTGATCACCTCTGCTACCGTGGAATCACGCAGCCGTAGGGTGGAGGTAATCGCGGCGTCGAAGCGGGAGCGGTCCGACTCCCGCACAAACCCGGCGTCAAGGAAATGGCGTACGATACTGCCCAGTTGGGGAATACAGACTGACTCTGCGAAGATGAAGAGCGGCGCGGCGATCAGCGAGCGTGCAGGGAGCGCAAAGTCGCAGAGTAACGCTCTCGTCTTCTCTCCCCACCAGGTGGGGTCCTGGACAATCGCCAGTACGAGCAACGGTACCCACCCGACTACTCCAGCGAGGATAGCTCGGTGGATAATCCGCGGATTGTCCGGTTTGATCAGACCCAGCGACCGCTGCAAGCGGAACGGCGGTCCGCCCGCGAAAATTTCATGGTGAGGGTGTATCATCTCGCTCATATCCGTTTGCCTTTATTGATCAACTGCATAGCCGTCACGGTGGACCTTGAATGCCTTGTCGCCAACTTAGTGCCTATCCGAATAACTCCCCGCCAAGAGGCTGCCCCCCTCCGTTCACCCTTCGACAAGCTCAGGGCGAACGGGGA
>JACQEL010000310.1 GCA_016200595.1 Deltaproteobacteria bacterium | reverse complement strand
ATTGCCCGGCTTGCTGCACCTGGGCTTGCACGCCGAGTTTATCGAGCGCTTCCTTGAAGAAAAGGGTCTCAGCCGCAAGGCCAGTAACCGCCAAGTGCCCCGCTGGGGCTAGCACTACGGTATCAGCGGCACTCGCGAGGTAATACGCCCGGGTATCGCCTTCTATCAGGTAAACCCAAACCGGCTTTCCCGCCTGGCGTAAAGCGAGCAACGAGCGGCGCACGCCTTGGAGCCGTGCCCAGCCAGCCTCAAGGTCGGCTACCGTCAGCAAAACCGCGCGCACGCTCTCATCCTCACGCGCCCACCGCAGCAAAGAGGTCAGGGTGAGAAAATCCATCTCTGGCGCCCGCCAGAGGGCAGTCAGCGAAGAACCATGCTCCTCGGGAAGAGAACCGCTCAGGTCGAGTCGCAGGGTATTATACGCCCCTCTTCGCCCACAGAGACGAGCGATGAGTTCACTTCCCCACAAGAAAGCGCGCAAGAACAGGCGAATAAAATGGTGCAGCACAGGTTTACCGGCGTAAAACGGTCAATACGTTCTCAGCGTCTCTTAGGTTCCACTCGCCGCATGCGCCGGAGTTATACCAGGCAGGTCGCTTGCGGCCGACCCGTTCAGTACCGCAGCAGTCTCGGCGTAGCGCAGCTTAGACTGACGCCGAGCGAACTGCCGAGCTTTCCACTCCAACAACCCGCGACGCAGAAACTCCGGATGGAGATCAAGCGCGTGACAGATGTTGACAAAGGAGAAGGGACAACTGTCATCATCAGACAGGAACCACTTCTCTGCTTCAGTCTGCAGGTGACGGCTACGGTTGTCTGTCGCCCAGAGGTATTTTTGGAAGCAGTCAACCGCATCTTCCAGGATCGCCACCATCAGCCGACGTTCACCGCAGGCATGCGCTTTATACTTAATGGCAGCGAAAAATTGCGCAGGTAACAACGAATCCGGTTGGAAGAGAGAAGTACCTGCCTCAGCAATAAGTTTTTCTTTTATCATATATAGAGGAGCCTCGCCCTTTCTGATTGAGGAACTCTCCTCAACCTCAACACCCACACCACACCAGCACAGTGTGCGTTGCTGCTCTATCAGTCTCTGCTATTGTCACTCGTTTTGCTCTTTATACAACTCCACCCACACCATTTGAATCGCTTCGAGTTTCCCTTCACTCGACGCCTGCGGATCATCAGCAAATTCCTCTAGTGTAGTCACCCAGCGGTGCAAATCGGTGAACCGTACACTGAGGGGATCAGTATCGGCATACACCTGTAAGAGCCGTTCGGCAATATCTTCAGCATCCTCCCAGTGTAATTTCATGTGCACTTCCTCCATCGCAGCGGCGCCATTCGCGCAACCTAGAGCTCGGCAAGCCGCTTGTGGCCCAGAGCTTCCTGGATCGACGTGTCCATAATGCGCTGGGCAAAGGGAGTCGTCGCTTCACTCAGGGCATCGGTCAGGTCGCGAATACGATTATAATCCTCCCCCACCCGAGCCTCTTGCAAGGCCTGTACGGCCGCCAGGATGCGCGTCTCTTCACCTTCCCCTAAGAGGGGGGCATGGTGACGCAACGCCTTCTCGGTGGCGTGCAAAACGGTCTCAGCCTCTGTGCGGGCCTCGATTAACAGTCGCTGCGTGACATCCTCCTCGGCGAAGTCAATCGATTCTTCTAATAGCCTTTCAATCTCTTCATCGGTCAAACCATAAGAAGGTTTAACTTCCACTGACCGCTCGTGGCTGGTGCGCAGGTCGGCAGCGGTCACATTCAGGATGCCATTGGCATCAATCATAAAGGTGACCTCGACGCGCGGCACGCCAGCAGGGTGGGGCTCAATGGGAATTTTAAAACGGGCCAAACTACGACAGTCCCGCGCCAATTCCCGTTCTCCTTGCAAAACATGAACATCTACGGCGGTCTGATCATCTACGGCGGTGGTAAACATCTCTTTGACGCTCGCAGGAATCGTGGTGTTGCGCTCAATCAGGCGACTCATCACGCCGCCCATCGTTTCGATTCCCAAAGAGAGCGGCACGACATCGAGAAGCAGCATATCACGCCGCCGTCCAGATAGGGTATCCGCCTGCACAGCAGCCCCCAAAGCCACGACCTCATCGGGGTTAAGATCCGCCAGAGGGGTGCGACCGAAGAACTCGCCCACGCGTTGGCGAACCAAGGGCATGCGCGTTGAGCCGCCGACCAGCACGACCGCTTCAATATCGCGCGGGTCCAAACCTGCGTCTCTGAGAGCTTGATGACACGGCACCAGGGTCCGCGCCACAATGTCCTCTACTGCCTCCTCCATTTCGCGGCGAGTGAGAGTGCGAGAAACACGTATCCCTTTATCTGCTAGGTCTAATGCCAAATGAGTTTCTTCAGCCTCAGACAGTGCTCGTTTCGCTGCTTCGGCAGTCTGCTGAGCAGTGCTCAGAACGCGTGGGTCATGTTGCAAGGTCTCGGGCAAGTCGGCGAGCAAAAATCGCTCAGCTAAGCGCTGGTCGATATCGTCCCCGCCCAAACGAGTATCGCCGTTCGTAGCTAGCACCTCGAAAATGCCAGTGTGCAGACGCAGGAGGGAAATATCAAAGGTGCCACCGCCCAGATCGTACACAGCGATGAGACCTTCTTCTTTTTTGTCGAGGCCGTACGCCAACGAGGCAGCAGTCGGCTCGTTCAACAGCCGGACAACTGCTAACCCAGCGAGCTTGCCCGCGTCCTTAGTGGCTTGGCGCTGGGAATCATTGAAATAGGCCGGGACCGTAATCACCACCTTATGGACAGGTTCCTGAAGATAGGCTTCAGCACGTTCACGCAAACTGCGCAGAATCAGAGCCGAGATTTCCGGCGGGGTGTATTGTTTGCCGTGCACAACAAACCGCACAATTCCCTGGTTATCGGCAAAGCGGTAACGATGACGGTCATCCGCGGTCACATGCTCCATCCCTAAGCCCATGAAACGCTTGACCGACCGGATGGTCGTTAACGGTTGCTCAGCCATCAGATCCTTGGCTTGCTGTCCGACAATCGTGTGGCCATCGACGAGGAAGGAGACAACCGATGGCAAAAGCGCATCCCTGGTCTGTGGGTCTGGCATTACCCGCGGGGTATCTTCGTCCATGAAAGCAATGAGACTATTGGTTGTACCGAGATCAATGCCGACTATACGTTCCACTGTGTATCGCTTTCCTTTTCTACATCACGCAAAAGGGTACGAAGATAGGCAATTTCTGACAGCAGATTCTTGAGGTCAGGCAAAAGTTTGGGGGCTTGTCGCTCACCGTTCCATTGTGCCAGGTTCTCCCCGAGAGCCGCACGTAAGTTTGTCATCTGCGTGTTCAAGTCGGTAAGAATCGGTCGCAGTTCAGCCTGCCTTGTTGTTGCCTGACCTGCATCTCGCAGTTCACGCACTTCGGCAAGTTTTTCTTGGACCTCAAACACCAGGTCCGCCAGTTCAGGAGGAACCCGATTATTGTCTTTGCCCAAACGTTCGCCTTGGAGTTCTAGCCAGTACTGACCACGTTGCAGCAAATCCCGTAACGTGCGATAGGCGCGGTTCAGCAAAGCCGTATTCTTGAGGCTCGCTTCTTGCTCTTCAGCCGTGCCGGTCTGGTAAAGGTCAGGGTGCAATCGGCGGATCAGGTCTTAATACCGTTGCGTGAGATCTGCTTCATTCACGACCGGGGTCCGTGGAATGCCCAGCACACTAAAGTAGTCTACCTGTGAAGGCAGGAGCTGAATGGCCT
>JACQEL010000309.1 GCA_016200595.1 Deltaproteobacteria bacterium | reverse complement strand
ATGGCCCGATACACCTCACGGATAGCCGAAGCGAGTTCGCCCACCGCGCGCCCGTTACCCCCGACTCCCGCCTCAGGTCGGTAGTCCCAAAAGCGATGAGCGGCATCGTGCGCCTCGTAGAAGCCAACGACAACCAGGTCGAAGCGAGCTTTCGCCAAAAGATGACGGCAGAGCGCTCCCTTCTTCTCGACGCGGTCCAGGAGACAGCGGTAGACGCTGCGGTCCTCGTCAAGATTTTTCCGCGGACTAAAATCGTTCACCGTGATCTGCGGGCCGAACACTTGTCGCGCTTCCTGCAGCAGCACGCGCGGCTCGGCAGCAGGACGCACGGCCCGCTGAGGGAGATAGCGCGTCGCCCAGTCCGTGAGTTGTAGCCCGTCGAGCCCTGGAACAATCTCGCTTTCCGGCGGATCAATAATGGCCACGGTCTTGCCCGAGTTGCGCAAGTGTGACCAAAACGGCAAGACGCCGGTGTCGTGCGGACTGAATAACCGTAAATCATAGGTGCCGGGTACTAATTGACGAAAGTAGTAGAAACCATGCCGACTACGAGACACTCCGCTGAGGAGAGAAGTCCAGGTGCCCCACTCGGAGAGTTGCTCGCGGCCGGCGATCCTCCCCCAACATCCCTGCTGCATCAGCGCGCTGATGGTAGGCAGGCACCCTTCCTGTGCCCAGCGCTGAATGAACGCGGGATCACCCGCATCAAGTGCAATCACTACAGTGGGTGAAGTTTTCGTATCTCTTGCCATGAATGCTTATCCTCTGTGACTGATAGTGAGATACACCTCGACGATCTTGTCGAGGTACGTCTCCCAGCGAAAGTGGGTGAGTGCCACTTCGCGTCCAGCCTCACCTAGACGTTCCGCCAACTCACGATTCGACAAAATACGAACGAGAGCCTCAGCCAATGCCCCAGCGTCTGCGGGAGGAACCAGGAAGCCCGTCTGCCCGTCTCTGACAATCTCGGTCAGGCCGTCGGACGCGCTCGCTACCACCGCCGTGCCGCGCATCATGGCCTCGACTGCGACTAATCCGAATGACTCCGCGAAGCGCGAGGGCACCGCCTGCACCCACGCCGAGGCAAAGTGGTGCTCGACTTCCGCCCGCGGTAAGTGCCCAAGCAGGGACACGTGGGAAGACACTCCTAACGCTGTGATCAGTCGGTCCAGGGCTTGGCGGTCAGGACCATCACCCGCCAAGAGCAACCGCGCTTGCGGCACGCGCTCTACTACTTTCCCGAAGGCTCGCAGTAACACCTCCGCGCCTTTCTGGTGCATGAAACGACCAGCAAAAGCAATCGTCGGTGGAAACGACAGGGGCGGACGCAGCGGGAGCGTGGGCACCCCAGGATAGAGCACCTCTAGAGGCCCAAAGCCTTCTGCCTCCAGCCGACGCTTGGCAGCATTACTGTTGACGATGATCCGCTTAAATACGCCGCGCCAATGCCGCCATAATGTCATCTGTACCATCCGGGAGGGCAAGTGACGCAGCGGCAGGCAGCGGTTACGATAACATACGGTCCCAGCAGGAACCCGGCAGATGCTTCCGTCGGGTAAAGTCTTGGTTCCGACTGGACAGATAGGTCGGTACCAGTGCACCTGGTACACGCTAGGAATCTCTCGCAGTAAGGGCAGAATCACCGGAGAGAGCTGGGTTAAGAATATTCCCACGTGCACGATGTCTGGCTGAAAAACCGCGAGTAGGTGCCGTAAGCGCCCGAAGGCCCACGGATTGACGGCTTGCAGCAATACACGCCAGGATGAAGTCGTGCCCAAACACTCCGTGTCCGCGAAACTGTCTCCCCCATCAAGTCGGGCGGAAGAGGCAAACACCCTGACCTCGTGCCCACGCTCCCGCAGACCATCTCGCAAGGCCAGCGTCAGCAATTCCGCGCCGCCAGTCGGGGTCGCGTAGTCGTTAACGAGTAAAATCTTCATCGACTAGATTCGGTACGACAACGGCTTGGTTGATCCTGGCGGACTCCTCAGCCGCGTCAATCACTGCCAGACTGCGGTAGGCATCTCCCAAATCCGGGTGAACTGGCCGTTTGTCTCGTACCGCCTCAACAAAATGAGCGAGTGCGATACGATACGACGGCTCGCGATTGGGCGCCAGGAATTTGGCCAGCAGCGCTGGACTCCGTGCCAGCATTCGCACGCCACGTTGGAGAAACTCCAACCTCGTCCGCTCGGGTGTCGGCTCGCTGATTTCTACAGCCGTAGCAGCATACCGGTCAACTTTCAGTTTCCCAGCCTGACCGTAGATTTCCCAAAAATCCTCTTCGCTCGTATTCAGCGCAAAGAACGCCTGGACCGGGACACCGTTCGCCAGGCGCAGCTGAAGCATGGCACTATCGCCCTCACTCTGTTGAGACCGGATTTCTGCATACACCTCACGGATCGCTGATTCGAACAAGAAATGCACCAGATCAATGTGATGCGAAGCCAGATCGAGCAACACTCCACCACCGCTGTGACGGTGGAGTTTCCAGGGGGGTAAAGGGTACGGCGCGGTGGAACGTGTCGAGCGCACTGCGATCAAGGGCCCCAGCCGGTTTACCTGGAGCTGCTGTTTGGTGGTGTGAAAGAGTTCATGAAACCGCAAATTGAGACCACTCATACCGACAACCCCAGCCCGGCGCCACGCGGCAAGCACGCGGCGGCCGTCCTCGAGGTTCGTTGCCAGTGGTTTCTCCACATAGACCGGCTTCCCTCGTTGCAGTGCGGCAATCGCCGCCTCGGCGTGCAAGGCATTGGGCAGACAGATCACAACCGCATCAACTTCTGCTTTCTCCAGTAGATCATGATAGTCAGTAAACGTTGCTGCCTGCGGTAGCCGCTGATGCATCTCCGCCCGGCGCTGCGGGTCGGACTCCGCCAACGCGACTACTGTCACGTCTGGCAAGCGCGTCAAGATATTCAGGTGGACGAGCCGGGCGATGCTACCACAACCGAAAAGACCGATTTTGAGCGCCGGCATGCGCTACGAGTCCTCTGCAACAGAGAGAGAAGCGAAGCTATTCATCGTTCTGACACAGGAGTGTGTACTCGCACGTAAATGCCGTTCTTTGGCGCAAGGGTCAACCCTGGGACCGGCACGACGCTCTGACCTGGAAGCAATTCGAGAGAGACTCGCTGTGCCATGCAAGCGAGCACCAGCGTTCCTTCCAGCAAAGCGAACCCCTGGCCGAGGCAGACTCGTGGTCCACCGGCAAAGGGAAAGTAGGCGAACCTGGGACGAGCTTGCTTGGCTGACTCGGTAAAGCGTTCCGGCTCGAAGCGTTCCGGCTCGGGGAAATAGCGGGGATGACGCTGGGTTGAGTAGGGACAGAGATAAAGCTTCGCGCCCGCAGGAAGGTGTACTCCAGTCGGCAAAGTGTCTTCCTGGTATGCTACTCGTACGAAAATCCAGGTCGGAGGGTAGAGACGCATTCCTTCAGAGAGCACCATCTCGGTATAGCGTAATTTGGCTACGTCCCCGACGTCCGGCGCGCGTCCGCTCAGGACGATATCGAGTTCCGTAGCCAGTTTCCTTTCCACGCTGGGGTTTTGTGAGAGCAAATACCAGGTCCACACCAACGCTAAGCCAATGGTCTCGTAGCCGGTCGTGGCAATCGTCAGGGCCTCATCACGCACCTGGCGGTCATCGAGGGCGGCGCCGTCCTGGTCTCGGGTGTGGACTAGTAAGGAAAGGAGGTCGTGCGGCGGATTGGTAGCCGTACGGCGGGCGTGAATCATGTCGTGGAGAGTTCGATCAATACAGTGCATAGCCTGGCGATACTCACGATCCGTGCGGGTTGGCAGATGGCCCGGAAATGGGCGCGGAAAGGGAAACCCGAAATAGTGCTGAATATAGCGCCTACGGATCATGAGAGCCTCAGCGAGTTCTTTTGCCTCTCCTAAGAGATCGGCGCTGAAAAGCGTCATTCCCATGATTCGCTGCGCCAACGCTAAGAGTTCACTCGTGAGTTCGAACTCCACTCCTGGCCGCCAGCGCGTCAGTAAATGTTCCGTACAGCGAACCATCTCCTCGCCGAATCCGGCCAGGGTGGAGCGCGCAAAGAGAGGATGTAAGATCCGGCGCTGGCGCAGTGCCGCCGCGCCCGAACTGGTCAGCAGCCCGTGACCTGAGAGCATTTTGCCATGCCGGCTGGTGAGTCGTCTGGTCTTACTGTAGTTCAAATGATTCACTTCCAGCACGTAGCGAATGTCTTCAGGATTATTGAGTAAATAGGTGCGCGGTCCGAGAGTGAGATTGACCACGTCGCCATACCGGGTGGCGCAGTCAAGAAAAAAACCGAGCGGATTAGGGAGGCGGCGCAGAAGACGCGCCAAGAGCAAATACCAGGGGGCTCGTCGAGGCGTATGCCCGGTTTGTTTGAGCTGGTCCATCACATGTTCCTTCACTCAACCCCCGCGGTTTCTCTCTGTTTTCACGTTTTTCGCCACGCCTCCCGCAGCAAGTGATTTTACGGGCTCCTAGTTTGGTTGTCGCTTTTCCCAGAAAACTCCCGCGGCGCTCGCCGCTTGCGCAACCCCGATGAGCACTGCCAAGAACGGTACCTGCCAGATCAGCGCGTGCTGACCAAGATAGCGCAACAGTTGCCAACTCGCCGACAAGAAACTTCGCTTACGCGGCTGTCGCTGGTATTGGCCGGGCAAGCGCTGCATGCGCAACCTTCCACGGCCATAGTGAAAATGCTGCAACCAAAACGTCCGGAGATTCAGAAGATGCGCATGGGAGACGACAACCTCAGGTGCATAACATATTTGATGGCCCTTGGCTAACCAACGCAAGCAGAGTTCCCAATCCTCCCCTCCAGCGAAAGGAAGGGTCGGATTAAAGCCACCGAGAGCACGAAAAGTGTCGCCAGGCACTGCCAGGTTACTCGTAATCCAGAACTCGCTCCGATTTGGGTTGGCGTTGAGCAAGGTCATCCAAAAAGACACAAAAAGCTGGCTGGCGGCAGCATAAAGATTGTGAGACAGGGCATTCACAGTCTGGCCGGTCACGGCGGCTGCCGGGGTGGCGGCGACGCGTGCCGCCAGAGTACGCAACCAATCGGGGGCGGGTGCACAATCGTCATCGGTAAACGCCAAAAACTGTCCGCGGGCATGGGCCGCACCAGTGTTGCGTGCGCTGGCCGGCCCGGCGTGAGTCTGTCGCAGCAGGGTCAGCGAGAGCCTGGGGCTGAAAGACCCAACTCTTGCCTCCAACGGTACCTCACCGCCATCGTCTACTACAATCACCTCGAAACGATCGTGGGGATAGTCCAAGCAGTGCAGAGCGCGAAGACACGTCTCTAGCTGTTCAGGACGCCCATATGTAGGGATGATGATCGAAAAGAAAGGCAGGACGGACACGCTATTGCTCCACGAGGCATCCTCTAATGAATGCGGGAATTACTAAGAAATAGCTCCAAGAAAATCGCGGTCAAGTCATTCTCCCTCTGGTCAAGAATTCTCAGATCGAGCTTCGGTGAGGATGGTTGCTTGCGGATTACCCGCGACCACATGCAGGACGTCGCTTTTGGTGACACGGTCGCCACCAAATTTGCCCGTATAGGCATTGTTCTCTATTTCCAGCACCCGCCCGTAAATGTCTGAGCTATGGGCGGAGAGAAACTTCTCCATATAGTAGCGATGCGCATCCAGCGACGGACTCCTATAGGCAGTATCCTCACGACTCTTGCCCTTATCCATTTAGAGTTCACGAGCTCGTTCATCCTTTGCCAGCACTGCTAAAAGATAGGGTTGCACAAGACGCAGGCTACGCCAGCCAGCTCTTCGGCTACACTAGGATTCCTTGCCAACTGCTCGAACGCTGCCAACGCTGCGTGGGCAGAGCGCTCCCAAGAAAATACTCGCGCCCGTTGGAGCCCTTGCCGACGCATCTCTTCCCGCAGCGGCTGATCTGCGAGCACTTCTGGCAGGCGCGCGGTGAGTTCCTCCGTCTCGACCATAACTGATTTTCCCTTTTCCTCCGTGGAGGAGGCTCACTGCAGATCGGCGAACATTGCGCGCCTGCCCTTTCCCAGGCTCAGCGCTTAGTGGCTCTCACAGCCACAAAGTGGCCGGTCAAGAACCGTGTAGGCCAATACGCTAGATGTTCAAAAGCCAGCAAAAAACGCAAGAACCGCCTCTGGCTCTCCTGTCCAGTGTGTCTCTCCAGCAAGCGAGCTATCACCACGGCGAACACCCGCGGACAGTGCATCACAGCACCGACCTCGAGCACCTCGAATCCTACCTGTTGCAGCACCTCCCGCAAACGGCGTGGGCCATAGGTCACACCGACGTAGTACGGCACGAGCCCGAGACGATGCAACCAGCGAAAAGGCAGGGCGTTGCGCAGCTTAATGATCGGGTTCGCCAGATTATCCAACGTCAGAAAAAGTTGTCCGGTCGGTCGCAGCACTCGACGGAACTCCTGCAAACTGGCGATGACCTCAGCGTGGGAGTGGAAATGATCCAGGGTCGAAGTCGAAACGATCGCATCGAACGCCCCATCGGCAAAGGGG
>JACQEL010000128.1 GCA_016200595.1 Deltaproteobacteria bacterium | reverse complement strand
TTGTCCTTCTGTGGTTTCGTTGCGATGTCGCACGGCTTGCAGCGTGCCAATCGCGGCATAGAGACCAGCGACGTACTGACCAAAGGCTCCTCCCGGTTGGACCGGCGGGCGCTCGAGTTCACCCATCGGGTACGTCCATCCACCCAACGCATAAGCAACACTGTCTGTGAGTTGGTAATCGCGATACGGGCCGGAGGAGCCGAAGTTAGTCAGCGAGACCGAAACCAGACGCGGGTTGGCTTTGCGCAAATCTTCGTGGGTAAGCCCTAGACGACTCATCACGCCCGGGCGAAAGTTCTCGACAAGCACATCGGCTTGCTGAGCCAGCCGTCGGACGATTTCTCGTCCCCGATCCTGTTTCAAATTGAGGGTCATACTCTGTTTATTGGTATTCAGAAAGAAAAACAGGCCGCTCCGCTCCCGACCAGGCTGATCGGCAAAAAAAGGCGGCAGGGTCCGTGCCCCATCGCCTGTGTCAGGTTTTTCTATTTTGATCACCTCTGCCCCGTAGTCAGCCAGGAGTTTCGTGCAGTAGGGGCCGGCAATGTAGTGGGTCAGATCGAGAACGCGAATACTGCTCAAAGCATGTTGCATGTTTCAATTCCCTCTTCATAGGGACACGGTCTGAACCTTTTCGCGTCACAGCGATCCGGCCCCTACATTTCCAAGCAAAGAGAGGCAAGTATCCGATATTTGTCCGGCTGGTGTCAAGGTTGATGGGAAAGGGTACCCCTGCGCAAAGGACGGCCACATCCTCATCCCGCCGTTGCAGAGCCGCTTGCCGGCAAAAACTCTTATCCACTCATGGTACATGATGTAGTGATAGCAAAGTGAACACAATCAGCCCGGTGAGTGTGCCCAAGACATACATACCGTAGGCGATGGCGAGGCCGAGCGCCGCTGTGGACCACAGGGTCGCCGCCGTGGTGAGCCCCGTAATCTGGCCCCGCTCGCGGAGAATCACTCCTGCTCCGAGAAACCCAACGCCGGTGACGACTTGGGCAGCTATACGGGTGGGGTCTGCTGCCCCTTCGACATGAGCTGAGATAAGGCCGAAGACACATGCCCCCACCGAGACCGCGGCATAGGTCCGAATGCCGGCTTCGCGTCCGTGTTGCTCCCGTTCCCAGCCAATGATTGCGCCCAACAGCGCGGCGATTATCGTGCGCACCGCCCTCAGCGTTTCCAATTGCCAATCCATACTCGCTGCTCCTTAATTCCCTCTTCGATTCCCTCTCCCCTTGTGGGAGAGGGCTAGGGTGAGGGGGCCGTGGGCCGTGTTCCTGCCGAACACCCCCTCTTCCTGACCTTCCCCCACAAGGGCAATGGTATGAAGTTAGCGTGCTCTCTCGCAGGACGCGGCCCTTCGACTTCGCTGGGATGGGGAAAAGCGGAGAACATTGGCCGTTCGTGCTGAGCGTAGCCGCGGCAGCGGCGAAGTCGAAGCACGGGTTCGCTCCTTAACTTCACGCCATTGCCCCACAAGGGGGGAAGGAACCCCTACTGCTAGGGTTCGGAATTGGGGGTGGATTTGTGGTGCGTTGTACTTAGACTGCTCCCGCTCCCTCCTTGCTCTGAGCGGTAGCTGTCCGTCGCCGCTCGATCCAGGCATACAAGCTCGGCAGCACGAGCAGGGTGAGCGCGGTTGACGTGATGAGCCCGCCAATCACCACCGTCGCCAATGGTTGCTGCACTTCGGCACCGGCAGAGGTGGAGAGCGCCATCGGCACGAAGCCCAAACTCGCCACCAACGCCGTCATCAACACGGGACGGAGCCGGATTTCTGCACCACGCTGTGCGGCCTCTGCACCGGACAGCCCTTCGTGCTGCATGCATCTGCAAGATATAGGACATCAACACCACACCATTGAGCACAGCCACACCGAAGAGGGCAATGAACCCCACTCCGGCTGAGATCGAAAATGGCATCCCGCGCAGCGCGAGTGCGAGGAGTGGCAGGTACACGATGATAATAATGCTCACGGCAAAGACGATGGGCTGCAGCACCTCCTGCCCGGCTTCCAGGACAATACCTTGCATCTCCTCGTCGCTCAGGCGCGCCGGTGCCGGCTGGGGGTGACGACGCTCGGCGATGTGGCGCACGATGTTCTCGATCATGACTACCGAGCCATCGACGATGAGGCCGAAGTCGATCGCCCCCAGGCTCATCAAGTTTCCCGACAGGCCGGCGTAGACCATAGCGGTGAAGGCCACGAGCATCGAGAGCGGGATGGCTGACGCCGCCGACAGAAGTAAATGTCCATCCCCTCATCGAAGTATACAGTCACCGCCGAAAGGCCGAAGCGGGACACCGAGCGAATGAGCGTGATCCCGGGAAGACCGGACATGGCCGTTTCCACCGGAAAGGTGATGAACTGCTCGACCTCGACCGGCCCCAGTCCGGGCGCGTTGGTGAGGATCTGGACTTGGTTCGGCGTGACGTCGGGGACCGCATCGATCGGCAGCCGGCGCAACGAGTACACGCCAACGCCGACAATGAGCCCGGCGAAGACCAGGATGAGAAAACGATTGCGCAAGGAAAATGCAAAAATACCGGTTAACATCCGCCTCTCCTATCTTACTCCCCTTCCCCCAGCTCTTCTTTGAGCAGGGTGGATTTCAGGTAGAAGCCTCCTGCAGTCACCACCTGTTCTCCTTCTTTCACCCCGCCTACCACCTCGACATAGGGGCCGGAGTTCTGTCCTAGCTGCAGCTCCCGGGGCGTGAACACTCCTTCTGCTTCCCGGACAAAAGCCATCGGTTTGCCCCGTACTTGCTGGACCGCCTCAGTCGGGATGACGAGCGCAGCCGCGGCGCCCGGAACCGGTACGACGATCGTGGCCGTAGCAAACATGCCCGGCCTCAGCTTGCGGTCGGGATTAGGAATCTCCACTCGTACCTTCGCCGTGCGCGTAGTCTCATCCAGGAGATTGCTCATATAGGTCACCTGTCCCTGAAACGGTTCTCCAGGGTAGGCATCGACGGCGAGGCGCGTCTCCTGCCCGATGGCGATCCGTCCGAGGTCTTTTTCGTAGACGTCGAGCTGGATCCAGAGGGTGGAGAGGTCGGCAATCGTGTAAGGCTTGTCGTCGGGTTTGATCAGCTCACCGATCGTGAGGTGTTTCTCGACGACCGTTCCCGCCAGGGGAGCCACCAAGGGGAAGTGCGAGAAGGGATGCCCCTTTTCGTCCCAAGTGATCTTCTCGATGTCGGTATTGCTGAGACCGACGAGGCGTAAGGCCTCGCGGGCGACCAGGGAGGACGCCTGGCTGCGCTCGAATTCCGCTTTAGCTTCCAGATACTCCTTCTCTGTAGAGATATGCTGCTGGAAGAGCCGATCCTCCCGGTCATAGTTACGGCGGGCGACGTCCAGGTTCGTACGCGCTTGCAAGAAAGCGGCTTTTCTCTCACCTAGCTCGAGACTGTCGAGTTCTGCAAGAATCTGGCCCGACGCGACGGGGTCGCCGAGCACGACTTTCACTTCGATGGCTTTGCCGGGAATACGGGGGCTGACATGGGCGAGACGGTTTTCGTTCGGCTTGATGACAGCCGTCGCCCGAATCTCTTGCTCCAGCTTCCGCCGCTGCACGGAGACAATCTGTAAAGCTACGGTCTGCAGTGCGGACTGCGACAGCTCAATCTTCTCTGCCCCATGCTCCGGCGCTGGGGTGGGTTTCTCTTCTTTGCCAGTAAGCGCTGCTCTCTCGGGCTTCTTGCTTTCTTCCTTCTTGCAGCTAGTGCTCAAGGGAAGTCCCCCTACCGCGAGTCCCAGGACTGCCATCCGTATCCATTTAGCTCTTCGCATGGCTCTGATGCTCCTATAGATCCTGCCCGAGGGCGCGTTCTAGGGCCGTGCGGGCTGCCCAGTAGTCTGAGAGGGAGTCAGTGTAAGAGAATTGCGCGTTGACCAGGTCGTTTTGCACGACCACGACCTGGAAGAGGCCGATCTTCCCTTCTCGGTAGGCGGTCTCGATGAACTGAAAGTTTTCTTGTGCCTGCGCCAGGACATCTTTTTCAAAGACGGTGACCCCGGCACTGGCAGCCTCATAACTGCGCAAGGCATCCAGGAAAAGATAGGCTGCGGAATTACGCGCAAGCTTCATCTACTGCAGTTTTCATTTGAGCGAGGAGACATAGCGTTTTCTCAGTCGTAGGCCGGGATAAGGCCGCAGGCCGTTCCCGGCGTGCTCGGCTCTGCCGGAAACGCTCCGCTTATTCCGGCCTACCTTCTTGCTCTCTGTATGCAAGGGCAAACTGCTGTAAATCAGACCACAGAAGATTCGTACACTAGAGAACCGGGATTGCTGGGGACTCTCAAACGGAGTAGAGCTGTTCCCACAGAAAGATGCAGCGCCACAAGAAACATCACCTCTGGAGAGCAGGGATTGCCCTCCTGGCTCTCCTCTCGTTTTTCGCGGGGACGAGCTTAGCCTGCTTTCAGAAAGGCGTCGGCACGGTCCACCTGGCAGAAGACTGCTGCAAGGGACCCTGCCAGCACGCCATGCTGGGGGACATGGCAGCTCAGTGTTGCCAGAGTCACCAGACGAGAGTCTCCCAGGTGCTGCCCGCCTCTTCCCCAGCAAAGGTCGCGTCTTTCGTAGCCCATACTCTGCATGTTGCGTTGATTCTGCCGGTCATACTCCCGGGTCCTAAACGGTTCTGGGTATGCCCCATCGCGGAGCGACCACCGCCGTTTCCTTCCCTGTACGCACTGCACTGTACCCTGCTGATTTGAGTCTTCCTGTCTCCGCTTTCTTGTAAAGGCACAGGCATGCCTGCAGGCAGCTTTGTGTCTGCCCCACGGTGTCTCGCAGGAGCGCCAATAAGGAGGAAACAATGCGCCAAACAAGACGGGCGAGAAGGAAGGTACATCTTTTTGTCGGCCTGTTCGTGTCCTTTGCCGGCCCTGCCGTGACTCTTCCTGGCTACGGTTTGACAGATGACAGCAGTAGCCTCCCGTACGTGCAGATGGAGAGGACGGGAGACCCTGAGGAAGAGGCGTCTTTGCTCGGCGAAGCCTT
>JACQEL010000127.1 GCA_016200595.1 Deltaproteobacteria bacterium | reverse complement strand
TTTGCAAAACACCCGGCGCCCAGAGTGGATCGATCTCCACCATCTCCGTTCCTGGCGCTCGGGTGACCGCCATCACATCGACTTTCATCTGACCTTACCACGCTATTGGAATCTGGAGCAGTGTCACGACGCGGAGACCTCGGTTGAAGAGTGGCTGGTCGAGCACCTGGGGGGACAAGGAGAGGCGCTGGTCCACCTCGACCCCTGCACTCCCCACCATTGCCCTCTGTGTCGAGTGCTCGACTGCCCCGTGCGGTCCACGCGGTTCCGTACCATGCCGGTGTGGACAGTCGAACTGGCCACCGGCAATCCTCTGTTCCGTTATGTTCCTCAGCTGCAAGAGCTTGACAGTAGAGAGGAGCCTCAGGCGCCTGCCGCTCCACAAAGCTCAGCGGCCTCCTCTCGTTGAAAGCTTCTACTTCTTCTCTAACGTACCGGCTCCGCACATGCGGTTTACTACGGAGAGAATCACTTCAGTCCCGTTCTCAAAAGCCTCCCGCCGAATGCTCTCGTCTGGCTGATGGGCCTGTTCAAGATCGCCAGGGCCACAAATTAACGAAGCAATACCTGCTCGGGCAAATTGACCTCCATCGGTGGCAAAAGGCGCGCCGCCGCTGGTGTGTCTTTGCAGAATGGCAAAGAGTACGCCTTCGAGAGGGGTTTCCCGCGGGGAGAGCAGGGGCGGCACAACGAACGGGTCACTCAGCTCGATAGTCGCTCGGTGATGGGGAGAGCCGTAATCTCGGGCATCGATCGCTTGCAGGCGGCGAGCGAGTTCGCGATAAGCTTCTAAGGGATCGGCCTGTGGGAGCGGACGATAACTGACTTGTACAGTGCACTCTTCGGCAATCATATTTGCCGCCGTTCCTCCGCGAATGCCCCCGAAATTGAGGGTAGCATAGGAGGATTCGGGAAAGAGTTCAGCGAATGCAGCAGAATGCTGCGACCGCAATTCCGCCTGGTAGCGGCCCACGGTCTCGATCACTTTTCCCGCGACGGCAATAGCATTCACACCTTGCTCAGGAACGCTGCTGTGGCCACCCAAGCCCCGGACCGTGATGGTAAAGAGCACCACGCCTTTGTGTGCGTGAAAAACCTGATAGGAAGTCGGCTCGCCGATCCAGGCTAACCGCGGTTGGGGAATTGCGCCCAACAATTCAGGCAACGCAGGCAATACGCGTTCCGCGCCCAGGCAGCCGATTTCTTCGTCCGCCGTGAAAAGAAAAACCAGGGGCCGCTTAAGCGTGGCCACCTCGAGTCGGGCCGCAGCGTCTACACACTGGGCAAGAAACACTTTCATATCAGATGTGCCGCGACCATAAACCCGAGAGTCGTCGATCTCTAACCGTAGCGGGTCACGCGTCCAGCCAGGTTGCCCGGTAAATGGCACGGTATCGACATGCCCGGAGATGATGAGGCCACCCGGCTCCGCCGGGCCGGCGCAGGCACTTAAATTGATTTTGGGCACGCCAGCGATTTCGCTACGCTGCAGGGAGACGCGAAACCCGTGGTCATTGAGCTGGGCGCTTAGATACGCCATGGCTTCCGCGTTACTTTTACTGCTCACGGTATCAAAGCTCACGAGACGACCAGCGACTTCATGTAAATAAGAGTTCATAAAGAAGAATCTTCCGTTTTTCTGCAGAGGTCACCGGACCGACCAGACACGTCACTGTACATCGACATCATCAAAGAAGGCATTGACAAAGCCCTGAGGCCGAGGCTGGGTCGTGCAATTGGGGACCAAAGCCGCCACGCTCGGGCCAATACCCGTAGGCCCACCGGGCGTGCCCTCATCCGCTACCGTATAAGACACCGACTTGTCCGCCTCTCCACTAGCACCGAAGAGAAACCAGTTGTTGGCGGCATCCCACTCGATCCGTAATGTCGTGGTCGGAGTCGTGGTGTTGTCGATGGATCCGACGGTAGCGTTCCCAAGAGGCGACACCACCGAACAGTCTGCATTCGTACACTGAAACACCACCCCAAGGATTTGCAACACGTTGGCGGGATCAGAGGAATTAGAAGCCCGGCCAATGAAGATCAGGGCCAAGACATCGTTAGTCTGGTCCCCTGCGGCAGGCGTGCCGGAGTTAAAGAAGCGACCAACGAGCCCAGCCCCTGCCACCGTCGGCGGGGTGAGAAAATTACCCGGGCACCCTTTGGCCTTCACATTCTTAATCTGTACCGTAGCCTCCATCGCGGTCGTGGTGACACTGCTCACAGTCGTGAGTCCTAGGCGAGGTAAACTCGTACCGCTATTAGAAGTGGTCTCGGCATAACCGCGCATCAGCAGATGCAACTGTTGAGCCTGGACGCGGCGAACCACATCGAGGGTACCGAATTCAAGATCAACCCATTTTGTCGCATTGAGCTGAGGCGAGGAGTTAAAATCGTCATATAGGGTAAAGGCCCGTGCGGGAACGCTGCTCAAGGCAACGACAAACAGAGGACAAGCCAGCGCAAGAAAAACGAAATATTTCATGAGAGTCGCTCGTGATGAAAGAAAAGTGAAGGAAACACTACAATAATGGGTACGCGATTGTCAAGAAAACAACCGGAAGCGGGGATGCCACCCAAGCACGTCAGTGCCCGCTTTCTCTTGACCCTTGTAGAGTCTAGAGGGTAAGGTCTCTGCTCAGAGAGAAAGGAGGATCTATGACTAGACTCGACGGACGAGTAGCTATCGTTACGGGTGGGGGACAGGGAATCGGTTATGGCGTTGCAACCTGCCTGGCTCGTGCTGGAGCAAATGTCGTAGTCAACGACACGGTGCCTGAACGCATCACACGGGCTGTGACTGATATCGAAGCTTTAGGCGTGCAAGCCCTTGGCGTACAAGCGAGCGTTACCCAGGCTGGGGATATCGATCGCTTAGCGCAAGAAACCCTGAGCCGCTTCGGCAAGATCGACATTCTGGTGAACAACGCCGGTGTCGTAGTGGTCAAGTCCATCACCGAGCAAAGCGAAGCTGACTGGGACAAAGTACTGAGTGTCAACCTCAAAGGCGTCTTTCTCTGCTGTCATCGGGTGGTGCAGGAAATGATCAAGCAAAAGCGCGGGGCAATCGTCAACATCGCTTCGATCGCCGCCTTTCATTACACCGTGCCGCATATCCCCTATGCTGCCTCCAAGGCCGGCGTGGTGGCGCTCACCCGTGACCTGGCCTATGAGGTCGCGCGTTTCGGTGTGCGCGTCAACGCCATCGCGCCCGGACCGATCGAGACGCCAATGATGGGAACGGCGCTCACTCCTCAACAGAGAGAAGCTTATGCGCGCAACATCCCCCTTGGCCGTTTGGGCCAGCCCCAAGATATTGGTGAGGCGGCCGCGTTCCTGGCATCAGATGCGGCTAGCTACATCACCGGCGCCACGTTGCCAGTGAGTGGAGGGACCGATCTGCGCGTGACAACCTCGTAGAGGAAACGATGAGGACTTCGTCAAGCATCAAAGTTGACGACCTCGTTCCCAGGCTCTGCCTGGGAACGCAAACTTCAGGGGCGGCAGAGCCACGACCCCAGGGCATACCCAGGCGGAGCCTGGGCATGAGAAAGACCTAAAGTTTGCAGATTGACAGAGTACTACAGCGGTTTGCCCTTGCATGAAGAGAGAAAGTAGAGAGGCCGGAATAAGCGGAGCGTTTCTGAGACGAGCACGCCGGGAACGGCCTGCGGCCTTATCCCGGCCTACGACTACCAGAGTGTATCAATCTCATACAGCCTGGCTTAGTGGTCAGCCCTGAGCGATCAACCAAAAGGTCTAACATCTCCCGACAAAACTCGATATTGTCACCTTAGGAAACGCTCCTGGAGGGAGTTTGCGGACGCGGTGCACGTGAAAGGATCGTGATTTATGCGGAATTATCCAACCACCTTTATCTTGACCTCTTTGGCCTTCCTCATTCTACTCAGTAGTTTGCCTACTTCGGCCGAGTTGAATCCCGGGAGTATTCTCAATCAAACAAACTGGCAGGAGGCAAAAGGGTTGCTACCAGATTCGGTACTGCGCCGCTTCCAGGAGGGAAAATACCAAGCAAAGATCATCACCCTGCCAGACACGTTGGGCTGGGGTAGCAAGTTCAAAGCCGCTTCAGAGACAAATGCGGGCAAGTTCTCGGTCAGCGCCGAGGACTTTCTGATCGATAACTCTACTCATACCTACCCCGCGTTCCTGTATGGCTATCCGTTTCCCCAGATCGATCCCAAAGACCCAGATGCAGCCGCGAAGGTGATGTACAATTTCTCCTATACCCTCATGCAGCCTAATGACCTTGACCGGTCTGCCAACCTGCACTGGCTCACGCCCTCGACGCTCGAGCGTTATGTCGAGTTTCAGGGACAGATGCTCTTCTATGGCTCGCGCTTCTCTGGTCCGATCGACAATCCCGACGGGACCTTACGCAAACTGATTATTTCCGGCGTCTCGCCGCACGACGTCGTCGGCGTGGTCACGTTGGAATGGACCTATCTTGATCCGAAACAATGGAACTCGCTGTGGACGTACGTCCCAGGACTGCGGCGGGCGCGCCAACGTCCGCCTGCCAATGGCTCGGATGGCCTTTTTGGCTCGGACCTCGCTCACGATGATCCCTATTTATTCTCCGGCAAGATACAGTACTTCACCTGGAAGTTTGTCGGCGTCCAGGAGGCACTGGTTCCCTACACGCTGCCCAACCCCAAACCTCTGCAACATACGTCGCAGGGCTATACCTTTGGCACCCTCCCCAATTTTCTCGATTTAGGGTGGGAGACAAAGGGCTGGAATGGCGACTCCTGGTGGCCAACAAATTACAGTCTGGTCAAAAGACCAGTATGGGTCATCGAGGCCAAAGCCAAAGATCCACAGTACGCCTATAGCCGTCAGGTGCTGTGGATCGATAAAGAGCTCTACCTTGGCTACTACAAAGAGGCTTACGATAAGGGAGGTCGGCTGTGGCGCACGCAGGTCGGCTCCGTTTCAGTCGGGCGGTCTGCCGATGGAGATTTCTCTTTAGCGCAACCAGATTTTACTGTGTCCGTGGATGAACAGCGCAATCACGCGACGGTCGAGTTACCGCTCAAGCAACCGGATAAGGTCCTCTTTAACGCGGGTTTGCCGGAGAGGTTGTTCACTCAGCTAGAGATGATGAAAAGGGCGAAATGACATTCTTGGAGCTTGTTCATGCTTCGACAAGCTCAGCATGAACGGTCTTTACCTATATCCTCAAAATCTTCCCGTTCGTCCTGAGCCTGTCGAAGGGCGAACGGCGGTAAACCTATTATCTAAAGAACAGCTTAGTAAAAATCCATGATCAAACTCAGTGTCAACCTCAATAAGATCGCTACGCTACGCAACGCGCGGGGTGGAGACCGTCCCAACGTCGTGCAAGCGGCACGGACCTGTATCGCAGCAGGCTGCCACGGCATCACCGTCCACCCCCGCCCTGATGGTCGCCACATTCGCACTCAAGATGTGCTGGACCTCGCGGCAATGCTCGCAGTTGAGTTCAATATCGAAGGCTATCCATCTCAGGAATTTCTCGATCTGGTCTGTCGCGTGCGCCCAGCCCAATGCACCTTGGTTCCCGATCCACCCGAGGTGCTGACTTCCAATGCAGGCTGGAACCTTAAAGGTGAGGTCAGGTGGCTAAGCGAGGTACTGAAACGATTGCACGAGCACAGCATTCGCACGAGCCTTTTTTTGGAGCCCGATCCAGAGCAGGCGCGACGCGCCAAAGACATCGGCACTGATCGCATCGAGCTGTATACCGAGCGTTACGCCAAGATGTTCGCAACACCAGAACAGGCGCAAGTGTTTACCATGTTCCACCAGGCTGCCCTGGTTGCGCAGGAGGTTGGTCTCGGCCTTAATGCTGGTCACGACCTTAATCTCGACAACCTGCCCTTCTTTGCGCAAAACATCCCAGGGCTTTTAGAAGTGTCCATCGGTCATGCCCTGATTTGTGATGCGCTCGACATGGGTTTGCGGGAGGCAGTGAAGGCATATCTGCGGGCGTTGGGGTCCACCGACGAAATTTAAGGAGGGCAGTGCTCGCCGTGCTCATCAGATTTCACTCAGCTACCGTAAGCCAAGCTGCTTTCTGATCAATTCGCAGAGGCCCTCTTTAATTTCAGAATGGCGCGGCACCGGAGCTTTCTTACCATTGTGGGGGTTTGCGTAGGGGAAGGTCCTCTTCTGCAGCCAGCATCTGGTAAGCATCGCGGATATTTTCTTCCAGCTCCTCGAGAGACTCCCCCTGGCTGAAAACGCCGGGCACTTCTTTCAACTTTCCTATGTACCACTCGTCCTCAATTCAGCATTCGAGCGTAAAACGCCGCGCCATATAGGTCCTCGCTTATCTAGGGAAAGGCTACGCCTTCACCCCAGCTTTCACCGCCAGTGAAGTATAGCTTACGCTCTCTCCGTTCTCAGTGCTTACCGGCAAGCCTGCATCACGCCAGCCCGGCACTAC
>JACQEL010000308.1 GCA_016200595.1 Deltaproteobacteria bacterium | reverse complement strand
GTTCAGGGTGACAACCCTGGTGTGCCAGTCTTCTGAAGTCTGGTTTAGCAGCGAAGGGCGCTACCGGGCTGCCCCTCATCTAACCTATGCTGAAGATTCGCTGGGCAGAAACGAGACTCTGGTGAGAAACGAGATCTCCTTCCGAGTCTCGCTTATAGCAGGAATTTAGCGAGCTGGGCTAAAAGCACGTCGAGCGGTACGGCCATGAGCGCAACCGGCACGAATGGGAGCAGCGTTGCCGTAACCAGTGGGACCAGATTCTTCAGTTCGAGCGGGATAATTCCCATCTCGTAGACATTGGTGACGACCTGGTAGAGATCGGTCGTCGCGGAGAAGTCCGGCACTGCCAGCACGCTTTCATCAAGGTTCTCTACACGCTGAAACCATTGAGGTCAAGGAGCAGCGACCTCAGGTTCTCTCCCCACCAAGCGGAGTCTTGTACCACAGTCAGTATGACTAACGGCACCCAGCCAATAAAACCGGCGAGGAGAGCCCGCTGAGTAATCCGCGGATTGTCCGGCTTGATCAAGCCGAGCGACCGCTCCAGTCGGACGGGTGGCCCACCCGCAAAAATATCACTACCAGGTTGTCCCATCTCACTCATATTTTCTCGCCTTTGTGGGTCAATTCAGAGCGGGCTATTGTCGAAAGATTAAGGTACCGCCGGGAATCCATCCCATGTCTGCGCCGGGTGGCTTACTAAGATCAAGGGCCGTTGTTGTTGCCATAGTTGCTACCTCAAACTATTGATAAATCGCTCTTCTTCGCTCGGCCCGAGCTTTGCTGTTTAAGGCTCGACCGGGCTGACACTTGCTTCTGTATCGCGCAGCGTGCGGCCGGTGATAAGCGCGAATACCATATTCATCGGGATGGAAATGCCGCTGAAGGCCAGGATCGGCACGACGACGGCCGTGCCGGGGAAATAGTTGACGGCAATCGGCAGGCACACCCCGACGTTACGCAGGCTCGTGCTGATCGCGAGTACCTTGCGGTTGCGCACCTCTGGACCGCCCAGCAACCAGCCGATAAACCACGAAGCGAGGACCAAGCTGACGATCGCCATGATCTCATGTGCACTGATCGCTTTGATCGCCGGCGTTTTGTATTTCCCCGCCGCTACGGTGGTAATGATGAAAAGCACGATCGACAGCACTCCTAACCGCCGTCCGAGCCTTGGCGCGGCCTCGGGCGCGAATTGTTGCCAGGCTCGCCCGGCGAGCAATGGCGCCGCGATAAGCAATAACAGGAGCAGGACCAAGAGCACGAGTGGCAACCGCCCCTCACCTACGGCGGGGAAGAGCAGAGCGACCAGGGCCGGCGTGAGCAAGATGGCCAGCGTCGAGAGGGCAATCAACAACCCGACCGCGAGGACGAGGTTACCCTTAGAGACGCGGGCGAATTGCAGAGCGAAAAGCCCGCCTGGGGAGAGCGCGAGCAACAGGAAACCAATCCTGACATCCGGCGACAGGGTGAAAAGCCGCGCGAGGATGACACCGAGGAGAGGGACGAGCACGAAGTTGGCCAACAGGGCGCGTCCCATCTGGCGCCGGTCTGTGAACGTCGCCATGATCTGCCCCCGGGTGGTCTCTAGCGTGACCGAGAGCATGTAGACGATGACGAAGAGGTAGGTGAGGATTTTGACGTAAGTCGGGAGAGTTTCCATGTTGCCCTCTGTGTATTTGTGTAGAGATCGGCGAACACTCAGTTCCGCGGTAGCGCGAGTTCCTCGTGCCGTCAGCGTTGGCTCAGGAATGGATGACGCCGCGCGGTCCATACTTCTTTTAACCGATATCATCGCCCCAGATGACGAGGAGGTTAGGCTTCTTCGGGGTTTGCTCTACCACGATTGTCTCCTTTGGTATGAGTGCAGCGATGGTCATCTAGACCTCTCCTTTTCTGCCGTATTCATCGATCTCTCCTTCTTCTCATCCGCGTCGGGCTCATTGTCTACGGCCCGGTTGGGATGGTGATGACCGGCCAATTTGCCTGAATGAGCGAAAACAGGGCGGCCGGCGGAATCGGGGTCATCATGCTGCGGGTGAACTTCGCGCCCATGAGTGGCGCGTAGGAGATGGTCGGTCGCTCGCTATACCTCCCCGTCCCCGTGACCGCTTGGCCGTCTCCTGGCGGAAGCGAAAGCCACGACAGCCCCAGTCCGAGCTGACTTTCGAGCGTGTACTGATTGATAATCGAGGTCACATCCAAAAACACCGGTGCATCGGCGTAGCGGAGCTTGATCAAGTTGAGCAACGTTTGGTTTTTCCACGACTCGGAGATAGCGCTGCTATAGTCGAAGCGATCACGGGCAACCGTCCGAGGTCCGATGGTAAAACATCCGTCGAGAAAGAGAACCAATAGTGATAATAGACAAGCGGCGAGTTTGGTCATCTGCTCGGTCTCCGCAGACAGCTCGTCCCTCCTGAGCGTACACGTGGCAACCTGGCTGCGAACTATGGTGTGACTTTTCATCTCTGGTTACCTCTCAGGACTAGCCCCTCGCTGAAGAGTTGCTATTGCCTGGCGGGTATACTATGTCTGGCTACGGTTCAGGAGTAGCCGAATCGTTCAGACTATCGTTCAGGTTTTGGTTCAGATTGGATGCGACAGAGGGCACGGAGGGGACAGACAGGAAGGAACTGGTCATGACTCAGACAGTGAAGACCCCCAGCCAGGTGGCAGCCGAGACCACCCTGCACTTTGGGCCCTTTCGTTTGGAAGGGCCCAGACGCCTATGGCGCGAAGAGCACCTGGCCGGCGTGCGGCCGCGCCCGCTCGCCGTGCTCCGCTACTTAGCCGAACGCCCGGGCCGGTTGGTGGCGAGCGAGGAACTGCTCAACCGGTTATGGCCGGGCATTTATGTGACCAAGACAGTCCTCAGGGTGTGTGTGCGCGAGGTACGCCAAGCGCTGGCTGAGGGCCCGGTCGCTCCCCGGTTTATCGAGACGGTCGGCCGCCAAGGGTATCGGTTCATTGCCCCCATCGCCACTACCCCGCCAGTCTTCAGTTCCCAGTCCTCAGTTCCCAGTTCCGAGTCTGAAGACGGCATGCAACAACTGCCAACTGGAAACTGCCAACTCCTTTCGTCGGCCGGACACGGCGAGCGCCAGATCATGTTTCTCTTTGGCGAGTCAGGGATAGGCAAGACCACCTTGGTGGATCGCTTCCTGGAACAGATTCTTCCCGGGGCTGGAGACTGGAGGCAAGGAACGAGCTTCTCCTCCCTCCCAGCCCCCGGGGTCGCGGCCCAAGCCCCAAGCCTGCGAATTGGTCGGGGACAATGTGTCGAACACTATGGTGGAGGGGAAGCCTATTTACCACTGCTGGAAGCGTTGGGCCAGGTGTGTGAAGGGCCAGGTGGGGAGCAGGTAATGGCCGTGCTGCGCCGCCATGCGCCGCTGTGGCTGGCGCAGTTCGCCGGACTGTTGGAAGCCGACGAGCGGGAAGCGGTGCGGCAGAGTGGGCCGGGCAGTAGTCAGGAACGCATGGTGCGGGAGTTGGCCGAGGCTATTGAGGTCTTAGCGGCTGACACAGTGCTGATTCTCGTCTTAGAAGACTTGCAGTGGAGCGATACTTCGACGCTGGATGCCTTGGCGTACCTGGCGCAGCGGCGGCGACAGGTACGGTTGTACATTGTGGGGACCTATCGACCCGCAGAGGTAGTGGTGAGCGGGCATCGGTTGCGGCAGGTCGTACAGGAACTCTATGGCCGGCGGCAGTGCGAAGAATTGGCCCTGGAGCTGTTGACTGAAGCCGATGTGCAAGAGTATCTGCGGCGGCGCTTCGGTCGGGGTGCAGCCGTCACAGAGCTGAGCCAGCTGATTTATGAGCAGATAGGAGAAGCGCGGCGCGTGCGCGTACATCGGCAGCTGGGCGAGTGGAAAGCAGAGAGATACGGCGAGCGGACGGCGGAAATCGCCGGTGAATTGGCGGTGCATTTTACTACCGGGCCGGACTATCGCCGGGCGGTGCAATATTACGGGCAGGTGAGTGAGGTGGCACTACGGCGCAGTGCCTATAGGGAAGCGAGTGACCACTGCCGGAAGGGGCTCGACTTGCTTGAGCGCTTGCCTGACACGCCTGAGCGCCAGCGTCAGGAACTGGCGCTGCGCATGATTCTCTCTGTCGCCTTAACGGCGATTGAGGGTTATGAGGCAGAGGGGTTGGTACGGAATCTCACCCGTGCCCGCGACCTCTGCCAGGCCCTTAACGACGACGGCTCGCTCGTGTCGGTGCTGGTGGGCCTGGGCCGTTTCTACGATCTGCGGGCGGATCTCGACGCCATTGAGCAGCTCATGGACGAAGAACGCCGTCTCCTGACTCGTATCCAGGAGCCTCTGCTGGCGATTCAATTGCATACTCATCTCGGCACCAGCAGTATGGTGCGCGGGGCGTTAGTACAAGCCCAGGAGCACCATGCCCGAGTGTTGGAACTCTACAATCCTCGGTGGCATAGCGAGTTCGTGTTGCGCTTTAGCATGGATCCGGCGGTGATCATTAGTGGTATCTCGAGCTGGGGTTTGTGGTTGGCCGGATGGCCTGACCAGGCGTGTGCCCGACTGCAACACGGATTACACTGGGGCAAGGAGTTGGATCATCGATTCTCACTCATTGTGACCCTTATTAATGCGGCGCGAGTCCACTTGTGGTGCGGGAACTTAGATGATGCCGAGCGGCTCACTGAGGAAGGAGTAGGTTTAGCGCGTGAGCACAATGTGGCGTGGTTTATCAGGGCAGGGGGGATGCTGCAAGGCTGTATCCAGGTGCAGCAGGGGAAGACTGAGGCAGGTCTCGCCCTGCTTACAGAGACAGTCGCGCAGTATCGCAGCGCGGGAGTACGGTACTTGCTTCCCTTGCATCTTTCCTCCGTGGTCGATGCCTACTGGCGTCTGGGTCGTGTCGACGAAGGACTGGCCACAGTGACAGAAGCGTTACACCTGTCTGAGACAAGTACCACGAGCTTTTGGGCAGCCGAAGTGCATCGACTCAAAGGCGAACTAACGCTCTCCCAGTCTAGAGGCCAGCGTCAAAAAGAGGCCAAAATCCAAGGTCCAAAGTTCAAAATCCCAAGTCTCTAGCACCCGGCCCCTAACACCTAACACCCAAGCGGAAGCCGAAGCGTGCTTTCTCAAGGCCCTTGCCCTTGCCCAGCAGCAGGAGGCGAAGTCCTTAGAGTTGCGCGCAGCGATGAGTCTGAGCCGGCTGTGGCAACAACAGGGCAAAAGTGAAGAAGCCCGCAAGCTGCTAGCGGAGATCTATGGCTGGTTTACTGAGGGCTTTGCTACGCAAGACTTGCGAGAGGCGCAGGCCTTGCTCGCCGTGCTAGGCCCGCGCAGCGCGTAGTGTCGCGGCTACTCTAAATCTGTGCGTAGCAGGCAGGAGAAATGCATTCATGCTTCGACTTCGCTCGCGCTACGCTGCTCATGAACAAAGCGGTCGTGCGGGGTGTAGCCTGGATGGAGCGGAGCGGAATCCGGGAGGTGGGAGCGAGGAATCCCGGATTGCATCCGGGCTACTGCTCCGTTCTTGCGCGGCTCGATGAGCGCGCAGCGCTATAGGGTACTCAGCACGAACGGGGTTGGCTTTCTTCGTTTTTTCTCCGTTCGTCCTGAGCGTAACCGCCGCAGGCGGTGAAGTCGAAGGACATACTCAGCGCATAGTTTTAACGTAGACACAGCAGTAGAGTGGGCACCGCCCACCGTGTTCGCTTTACTGGTCTTCTGGTGAGCACTGTCCACCCTCCTACTAGGGCTCCGCACGCTCTACGGCAAGAAGTTTTTGCGCGATAAAAAACAGAAACCTTCTGGGGACCTTTGTTGCTCCCCTTAGGGTGTTTGTTGCTCCGTCACTACCCGCACGATGAAGGCCACCAATTCCTCCAGTGACTCAAAGTGCGTTGCCTGGTGTGACACGAGATGCTCAACCCGTCCTGTGAAGTGACCCTGCTCCAGCCGTGCCTCGGCATGGAGCTGCACCACAAATGCTCGCCGCGCTGGAAGAGAGGGTTGAGTTTTGTCCATCACCCCACTTTCAGGCGTCCTCAAGGGTCGTGCCTACGGAATATTGTGCCAGGGGCATAGTATGGCTTGGGATGGTTCAGAGATAGGCGAAGAGAGCAGCGGATCGTTCAGATTTTGGTTCAGATTGTGCCGCTCCGTTTCCTTGTCGCCGTAACGGTGGCTTGTATTCATGGCTTACCGTCTTCTGTCAGCCGCTGATCGCTGGTCGCACTCCCGGGGTCCCGGCTGTGCGCGTTGACGATTGTCACCTGCCGTTCTTTCGTGTTTGGCAGGGCGATTCCCTCCCTCGCCAGCGCTTTCACGACCGCGATGCGCACCGTCGACGCCGTGTTCATGAAGTCGGTCCGCCTCGAGTCCGTCCAAAACCTTGCCTCAAGCTGCAGGTGCTCCGGTGTCAGATCGCGTAGTCGCATCGACACAGCCGGGTTAGCCGCCACGCCAGGAACGCAGGTCACGGATTAGAGGATGACGGACAGCGCGCGCTCGAGGTCCTGATGGTAGTCGAGGTAAACGAACACGGAGGCACGACGCAACGGTGACGCCGTGTTGTTGGTCACGCGCGACGTGAACACTTCTCCGTTCGGCACGAGGACCAGCCTGCCGTCGTAGGTCCGGAGGTGCGTGGCGCGCACCTCGATCTGCTCGACCGTCCCCTCGGTCTCGCCCACAACGATCTGATCGCCGATCTCGAAGGTATGCTCCACGAGAATGAGCAGGCCGCTGACGAGATTCGAAAGGATATCCTTCAGCGCAAAGCCCAAGGCGACGCCGCCGAGTCCCAGCCCCGCGATGAGGGCATGTACGTCCAGGCCCAGCACCTCAAGCGCGACGAAGACGCCCACCGCCCACACCGTGTAGTACGATACCTGCCGGAGTAGGTTGCGTTGCGTCGGATTCTCGACGAAGCGGACACCGGACCGGGAGACCCGCCGCGCGAGCGTTGCCAGCGCCCAGGAAATAGCGAGCACCGTGACCGCTGCCGCGATCGCCGGCAGCAGTCCGCCCGCCTTGTCCAGCAGATGTTCGGCAGAGCCCCGTACGCTGCTTGCCACCCCTTCGGTCAAACCTTGTCCCATGGAAATCCTCCTCGCGGCCAGTCGCGAGCCACACTCCTTGCTTCGCGAGGACGACCCGCCTCTCCGCCTGGTGATCCACGACATGCTCGCCGCTGGTGTCCACGATTACCGGTTTTCCTGTGAACGAGAAGAGGGGCGGTTTTTCCACTAAACCAGCATGCATGACATTGGGATACTTCATCTCTCAAAGTGAGAAATCCCCCCTACCCCCCTTTATCAAAGGGGGGGCCGAAAACGCCCCCTTTTGCAAAGGGGGCCGCGCGCAGCGCGGGGGGATTTTGTTCAGAGGCTGCACCAATCTCATGCCGTTCGGTTTAGGCCGGCATAAGCGAAGCGTTGCCGGCCTACCTTCTGGGCATGCGGCGAGGATGCACGGTCAGCACCACTTCGCCAGAGAGCGAATGCTGACCGTACCCCGCTCGCCGCGCACGATCTCATGCCGCACTCACCGACTCCCGATGCCCTCCGTGAGCTTCTCTACCACTTGGTCCACACTAAAGCTGGCTGCCTTCTGGCGCGGCGGGAACTCCTTAAACGTCGCCAGGAAATTCCCCACTATGCTCTGGGCCGGCACCAGCAGGTACACGTGGTCGATCAGCCAGTCATAATAGGTATTCGAGGTGCCGAAGTTCTTCTTGAAGTTCGGATAGTCCTTCTCTGGCGGATAATCGCGCAGCTCCGGCTCCTCCTCGGCATTCAGGTGATAGAGGTTGCCGAAGAACTCATCGAAACCGTGCATGGTTGGGAGATGCTCATCACGGTCACCGAGATGATTCTTACCGAACATTGGCAGCAGTGCAGAGGCGGAGGAAATTGCCTGTTGCGTATCGCAGAACGTGTGGCTGGCACCCTGCAAGGAGAGTACTCGACGAACTCTATTCCCTTTTGCCGCTGATTCTGGTACGCACCCAGCGCAGTGCTCATTAGGATCGCCCGTCATCAGCTCTTAATCACTGACCGGAGAACGCGGAACGGGTGAACTGCGAACGTGGACAATCAACCAACTACAGCGCGACGGTAACACGCGCCCAACTGTCCCAGGGAGGCTCTGGAGTTGAAGAGATTCATTACCGCCATCATCAGTGGTTGTGTCCTGCTCGGCATGATCCTCTGGGGAATGCTGGCAATTTACTACTCGAATATCCCCTCCCTTTCTCTACGCACCGCCCTGAGCTGGGCGTTTGCCCTTGGGGGCAGCGCCGTGCTCTTCTTCCTCCGCCCACGTCGTCGGGCCGTGTTTGTGTTTTTGCTCGTCTTTGCTGGAGTGCTCTGCTGGTGGCTATTGATCCCTCCCTCCAATGAGCGCGACTGGCAACCCGATGTGGCAGTGTTACCCAGCGCTACGTTCGCTGGCGACCTGGTGACCATCCACAACATCCGCAACAACGACTACCGCACGGAAACGGATTATACGATGCGATACTATGACAAAACGTTTGACCTCTCTAAGCTGCGCACGGTGGACTTGTTCCTCTCGTACTGGGGATCGCCTGCCATCGCTCATACCATCATGAGCTTCGGCTTCGCGGGCGACGAGTATGTCGCGATCTCTATCGAGACACGGAAGACCAAAGACGAAGAGTACTCGACAATCAAAGGGTTCTTCAAGCAATATGAATTGATTTATGTTGTGAGCGATGAGCGTGACGTGGTGCGCTTGCGCACCAACTATCGCGGTGAGGATGTCTATCTGTATCGTCTCAATGCCCCGATCGAGGTAATCCGCCCCGTCTTTCTCGACTACCTTACCTACATTAACCAACTGCACGAGCACCCTAAGTGGTATAATGCGCTCACCCACAACTGCACCACAGCCATTCGCGGGCATGTGGTCCCGTATGCAGTCCGGTCCTGGTGGAGTTGGAAACTGCTGGTCAATGGCTACTTAGATGAATTGCTGTACGACCGGGGAGTGGTAGACCACCGCTTGCCCTTTCAGGATTTTAAGGCGCGCTCGCGCATCAATGAGCGCGCCCACGCCGCGGGCACTGCTCCAGATTTCTCGAAGCAAATCCGGGCAGGACTCCCCGGGCAAGGAAAGTGAGGCAAGGCTGCCATACAGCATCGGCGGACCGGAGAAGATATGGAGAAAGCAATAGGGAAAGAGCGGTATAGGGAAACGAGGATGTTTCGTACTCTCCTTGGGTTGCTCACCTGTACCTTGCTCATGACCTCTGCCTGTGCACTCCCGGTAACCGTTAAGCGGGCCAACCCCGAGGCTGTGCAGCGCCGGCTGACCGGCGACGTGCTCACGACCGGGGAGCCGAGCCTGGTGAGCGAAAACACGCTGCGCCGGAATCTTCTCACCCAGCGCTTCGAGGACGCCCCCGAGCAGGCACTGGCCGACCTCCATGCCGATGCCATCCGCGACAACAATCCCAATGATCTCTTCGCGCTGGCGGAGCTGTCATTTTACCACGCCAAGGAAACCGACGAGCGGCCCTACTACCTGGCGGCGGCCGTTTATGCCTTTGCGTATATCTTTCCGGACGGGATGGGCACGCCGCCCAATCCCATCGATCCCCGCTTGCGGGTAGCCTGTGATCTCTACAACCGCGGCCTCACTGAAGCCTTTCTGGCGGACGATGGCAAAGAGGTCGAGTTGCGGTCAGGGGTGTTCCCGCTGCCCTTCGGCTCGCTCACCGTCACGTTCGACGAGTCGCAACTGCTCTGGGCCGGCAGTCGGAGGCTCACCCATTTCGTCTCTGCGAGTGATCTCGAGATCACTGGCCTCAGCAACCGCTACGTCCGTTCGGGCATCGGTGCCCCGTTGGCCGCCAGCACCGTGCTGCTTAACCCCGAGCGTGGGGTGAGCGACTTTGTCGCCCCAAAGGTGAAGGTCCCCGCCAATCTATTCTTGCGCATCGAGCGGGCCAGGGAAGACTTGGCGGACGGACGCCTGCACGCGGCCCTCGAACTACGCACGGATACCGATGCTGACGTCGTACGGGTTAATGGCCAGAACCTCCCACTAGAGTTTGAGCCAACCGCGGCCATAGCCTACCAACTGAGCGAATCCAACATCTGGGCGCGGGAGTTGAAAGGATTTTTCCTCGGGAACCTACTAGGAGAAAAAGAAGCAAATCTGATGTCGATCTCCCCGCACCGTCCCGGCCGCATTCCGGTAGTCTTTGTGCACGGGACCGCGTCGAGCGCGGGGCGCTGGGCGGATCTGGGGAACGACCTGTTGAGCGATCCGCAGATTCGGGAGCATTTCGAGTTCTGGTTCTTTACTTATGACACCGGTAACCCTATTGCCTATTCTGCCGCTCGGTTGCGGGAAGCGCTCCGGGCTGCGGTCGAGCGGTTTGACCCCGAGGACAAGGACCCCGCCATGCATCGGATGGTGCTGATTGGACACAGTCAGGGCGGGCTGTTGGTGAAGATGATGGTCGTCGATACCGGTACGAAGCTGTGGGACAATGTCAGCTCGGTGCCGATCGAGCAGCTCAAACTGAGTGAGAAGAGCCGTACGCTCATCCAGGAGAGCCTCTTTGTCGAGCCTTTGCCCTTCGTGCGGCGCGTGATCTTCATCTGTACCCCGCATCGGGGCAGCTACCAGACGGGCCGTTTCCTCGTCCACTGGATTACACGCTTCATGACCTTCCCCCGCGATGTCCTCAACGCCGGCACAGACATATTCCAGGGTAATGCCGACAAGATAAAACTGGCTACGCAGACCCGCTTGCCGACCAGTATTGATAACATGACCCCATCGAATCGCTTTATCCAAACGTTGGTGACGATCCCAGTCGCCCCCGGAGTAGCGGCGCACTCCATCATCGCCGTCCAGGGCAAAGGCCCGGTTGAGGACGGGAGTGACGGCGTGGTCGAATACAAGAGCGCCCATATTGACGGCGTGGAGTCGGAGCTAGTCGTCGATTCGGGGCACTCTGCTCAGGGGAATCCCCACACCGTTGAGGAAGTGCGCCGCATCCTGCTGCTGCAGGCCGCAGAAACTTGTGAACAAACCGGGGTCGCGTGTATGGGGCCAGCTGGCGAAAATGGCGGGAGCACAGAACTCAATACCTCGGCCCAGGCTCAGTAAGGGACGGGAAAATTCGTCATCCGCTGAGATGTTGCGCGACAGTCAACCGCGGCTTGCTTGCTGAGGAGTACTACTTAGTCCATCGCACTGGTTTTGCTGCTCCGTCATTCTGAGGCCGTAGGCCGAAGAATCTCAGGTTTGGTTACTCCAGCGGTTGTTATTCGAACGCGCCTTCTGCTGGGAGCGCGGGCGTCCCGCCCGCTGTGAAAAGCGACCAAGATGGTCGCGCTCCCAGGACGCACCCGAAGGCAAATTGCTCTAGTAGAGTGAGATTCTTCGCCTCTGCTCACGCCGCGGTTTTGAGACAGGGAGTGCGGTGCACTGCCTGCTGCCTCATCTGTTTCAGCTCAGTAGGGCGCTGCTGACGCCAGTGCTCGAGTCCCTGACGGAGGTACTGCGGATTGATCTCTAAAGCCGTACAAACATTGACAAAAGAGAAAGGCCAACGCTCATCGTCGGCGAAGAACCATTCCTCAGCCTCCGCGGCAAGACGTTGAGTCCGCAGTCCTTTCTCGACAAATTGTTTGGCAAAACACTTAACCGCGTCTTCCAGCACTGCATACATCAGGGCCACCTCGCCCTTGTAGTGGCTGCGCGGAGGACTGAAAAACTGACTTGGCAGCACGGCGATAGCAGATAATCTGAGGCTTGCCGTGGACATATCATAAGGGGATGAGGGTATGACCGAGTCAGGTCGTCGGCCTTGATCTTCCAGCGAGGTGAACATGTCCTTCATACCAGAAACCTCCAGCAGGGAGATTCAGAGGGAACCCCCCCTGGCTATTTCCCACCCAGTGCGGATTGGACCTTTTTGAGCGTATCGAGGATTTTCGTGTGCTTCCCTGCTTAAGCTACCCGTGGGGCTGCTTTTGCCCCCGAGAGCTTCTCGGCGTTTTCCTGTCCCAGCCAAAGACCTCCGCCGCCACCGCGCTGCCACAGCCGCCTAGGACTAACCACAAGGTGCCAAAAAATTCCGCACCCAGCCGATTTGCCGGTCCCTCATTGAAGCGCACGGCGGCCGGCTGTGGCTCGTGCCGACCGCCGGGCCGGGGGCGACGTTCCAGTTCACTCTCCCCTCTGGCGGTGAAGCACGATGAGTGCAGAGGCGCCGGTCGTTTGCATCGTCGAGGATGATTCCTCCTTCCGCACCTTCCTCCAGCGCTTGGTCAGCATCTTAGGCTTACAGTCTGCAATCTTCACGTCGGCGGAAGAGTTTCTGCGCAGTGCTCGCCTGGATACCCCTGGCTGTCTGGTCCTGGATGTCCAGATGCCGGGCTTGAGTGGACTTGACCTTCAGCACGAACTCTCCCGGGCGGGCGTGCTGCTGCCGATTATCTTCATCACCGGCCACGGCGACATTCCCATGTCGGTGCAAGCGATGAAGGCGGGGGCAGTCAGTTTCCTGACTAAGCCGCTGCGAAACCAGGATCTTTTAGACGCGATTCGGGAAGCGATCAACCTGGACCGCGCAGCGCGGGAACGGCGCCGGGAGATGACCAGTCTGCGCCAGCAGTATGGGTTACTCACCGCGCGTGAGCGCGAAGTGTTCGCCTTCGTCGTGGCGGGGCTGCTCAATAAGCAAATCGCTGGAGAACTGAACACGAGCGAGCGGACCGTGAAGGCTCATCAGATAGTGCGGTCAGGAAAAGCCGATGGCCCATGGTAAGGAAGGAGCGCTCGCGGAAACCACCTCGTCAGACCTGGGCTTTGGCCCGTTTCGCTTAACGGGGGCCAAACAGCTGTGGCGCGGCGAGCAGCTGGTGAACCTGCGGCCGCGGCCCCTGGCCGTGCTGCGCTACTTAGCCGAGCGACCGGGGCGACTCGTGAGCAGCGAGGAGTTGCTCAAACGGTTGTGGCCCGGCATCTACGTGACCAAGACGGTGCTGCGGGTCTGCGTGCGTGAGATTCGCCAGGCCTTAGGCGAGCATCTGGCCACTCCCCAGTTTATTGAGACCGTGGGCCGGCAGGGCTATCAGTTCATTGCCCCCATCCTCACTACCCCGCCAGTTTTCAGTTCCCAGTTTTCAGTTCCCAGTTCGAAGCCTGAAGGCCAGGTGCAACAACTGACAACTGACAACGGGAAACTGGCTGCTCCTTTTGTCGGCCGAGAGCCGGAGTTGGCGCAACTGCACGCGTCCTTCGCGCGGGCGCGGCAAGGCGAGCGCCAAGTGGTGTTTGTCTTGGGCGAGGTGGGGATGGGCAAGACTACCGTAGTGGATCGCTTTCTGGGGCAGCTTCTTCAAGGGGCTGGAGACTGGAGGCGAGAGACTAGTCCCTCCTCCCCCCACGCCTCAAGTCTCGAGTCACCAGCCCTAAGCCTGCGGATTGGCCGGGGGCAGTGTGTGGAACAGCAGGACCCACGGGAAGCGTATTTACCGATGCTGGAGGCGTTAGGACAGTTGTGTCAGGAGCCGGGGGGGGAGCAGGTGCGAGCAGTGTTACGTCGCTATGCGCCCTTATGGCTGGTGCAGTTGGGGGGGTGTTGGAGGTGAGTGAACTGGAGGCCTTACAACGCCAGGTGCACAGGGCTAGCCGCGAGCGCATGCTGCGGGAGTTGGCCGAGGCCATTGAAGTGCTGACGGCAGAAGCGGTGGTGGTGCTGGTCTTGGAAGATCTGCAATGGAGTGATGCCTCGACCATCGATTGGCTGGCGGCAGTAGCTCGCCGGCGCGGTCCGGCACGTCTGCTAGTGCTAGGGACATATCGGCCCGCAGATGTGAGCCTCAGTAATCATCCGCTCAAGGCCCTCAAGCAGGAACTGTTGGCGCATGGCGAGTGTGCCGAGCTGTGGCTACGGCTGTTGACGATAGAGGACGTGGAGCGCTATCTCAGCGTGCGCTATCCGCAGCAACAGTTTCCGCCCGCCCTGGGTCGCCGTCTTCACCA
>JACQEL010000304.1 GCA_016200595.1 Deltaproteobacteria bacterium | reverse complement strand
TCTCGCCTTATCTCTGCACTTTTAATGCGTTGACCCTGGCTTGTGGCTGCACCATGCTCGCTCGTCTTACTAGCAGGGCAGCGAACTCCGCTACCAAATCAGTATCCGGAACGTACAGTTCCGTTTCACTGTCTCGGCTGTCATCCGTTGCGGCCTGCACAATTTCTTCTGTAAGCTTACTCGCAGGTTGCAAAGTCGTGAGAGCCTCCACGATTTCGTTTTCCTCTAGTATCATCCCTCGGCCCTTAAGGAGCTTTTCTAAGCACGCACGGAAAAGCCTGTCAATTTGCTGCTTTAGCTCTTCTAAGGGAATATTCCCGAATCGCTCACGAAGCATGTCTGTGAAAACAACAGTACGGTCGTACCATGGACGGCCAGGTTGTGCCTTATCACTCTCATATAGGTGTGCCAGCCCCGTACTCCCGTCAAACCAGAGCAATTCACGATAGATGAATTTCCAAGCTGCTTCCGTAGAGATAGCACCCATTTCAGCGAGATGTTGCTTAAGAATCCGAACCCGAGACTCTTTCCCAAAAGGAGAGCGACTAGCCAAAGGGTCAGTTCCTTATCACGAAGTACAGGGACACTTTTGCTATCCAGAAGAGCAGTTGTCAAAAGAGCGATTTTTGCAAGAATCGGCCATTCAAACGATGGAGCCGGTCGGTTAGAGCTTCCCTGCCTGCTGGCGCTGACTCGATAAGAATTACCTTTCGGCCCATCTCAACAGCGACCTCACCGGTCGTGCCGCTACCAGCAAAGGGATCTAAGACGATGTCCCCCTCTCGCGTGGTTGGTAGGAGCATCTGCCGTACTAGGGTGCGTGGCCACATTGCAACGTGACGGTACGGCGAGGCTTCTGGATTAACCCTCCATACCCCTTCTGGTTCAGGATCAGTATCCGAAGCTATTTCGTAACGAGTTTCCCAAACAGATCCGGCGTTGGTCCGAATTCCATCAGACGAGCTTGTCCGCGATGGCACATCGATCTTGAATCGATCAAAGTAGTATTCCGGTTGCTTAGCAAAGAGAAAAAGGAATTCATAATTCCGCGATGGTCTGTCCCGAGTCGGCTCAGGCATCGCATTTCCCTCCGCTTCTTCGCTCTCAATACGTACGAGTGACTTGGCCCAGATTACAGTTCGGCGACAAACCCATTGAGGACCCTCAGGGGCATGAACGAAGCGACGGAAATCTGAATCCGTCATCGCAAGATGAAAGCGAAACGGCACTCCCATCTCTGATTTGTGGGGTATCCCTGAGACATAATGTTTGAAGAACTCGGGTTGCTGTCGTAGAGCAGTCGCATACCCCTGCCCCCCAGCAGCAAAGCGACCATTACTGCCATCCGGGGCGTTGGTTGTGCCCTTCTTCCCTTGCTTGTTATTGAAAGTGTCAGCAAGATTGACCCAAAGGCAACCATCATCCCGTAGCACTCGCCAGACTTCGTCAAATACAAAGAGAAGATGACGAACAAAATCATTGGGGTGAGGCTCATGGCCCAGTTCCCCTTTCCATCCATCGGGCCATGAGACGGAGGTGCCATAGCGGCGTAGTAGATAGAACGGAGGAGAAGTGAGGCAGGCTTGAGCTGCCTTACCGGGTAACGTTTTAAGGCCGGTCAGCGCATCACTTGTGAGAACACGGATTGATCCATCCATAGATACGCTATCCTTCATACAAAGATACAAGGTACTGTTTTGCCAGTAGTATACACACTTTACAATTCGTTACCACAGTCTTGAGGGTGACTCCTGGTAAACCACATTGCCTCCAACAGCCGAGCAACGCCGGAACAGTCAGCGATGCGAACGCAGAGAGCGTCTGTTGGAACGGCAAGTGATATTTCTTGGAGCCATAGTTCGAATAAGGAGAAATCCCTTACTGCCCCAGTCGCACGACCGTATCGTGCCGCCAGTGTTGATCCTGAGATTCTGGGTAATCGAGCGTGTAGTGCAGGCCACGGCTCTCATGTCGCAGGCTGGCGCAACGGATGATTAACTCGGCCACCGTCGCTAAATTGCGTAACTCCAGCAGGTCGCCGGTCACAAGGAAGTTCCAGTAATACTCGCGGATCTCATCTTGAATGAGCGCAATACGTCGCCGGGCGCGGGCCAGGCGGCGGTCGCTCCGCACGATGCCGACATAATTCCACATTAACCGTCGGATCTCTTCCCACGTGTGCGTGACCACCACCATCTCATCGCTGTTAACGGCATGACCCGGGTCCCAATCCGGAAATGCGGGTGGAGTACGGGAATCAGTCGCCAGGAACGCATCCGCGTGGACAAATACCCGGTGGGCAAACACCACCGCTTCAAGCAACGAGTTAGATGCCAGTCGGTTGGCCCCGTGCAGACCGGTCATCGCCACTTCTCCAGCGGCATACAGCCGGGCAAGGGAAGTCGCCCCATTTCCGTCAGTCACGACTCCACCACACAGATAGTGCGCCGCCGGTACGACCGGAATGGGCTCCGTGGTTAAGTCAATACCGAACTCTAGACACCGCCGCGAGATCGCGGGAAACCGCTGACGCAGAAAATCGGCATCGCGATGGCTGATGTCGAGCAGCACGTGCGTAAACCCGTGCGTCTTCATTTCACTATCGATCGCGCGGGCAACGATATCGCGCGGAGCGAGTTCCGCGCGGGGATGATACTGCGCCATGAACGGGATGCCGTCTGGCTGGCGCAAAATTGCCCCTTCGCCGCGTAAGGCCTCCGAAATCAAGAAAGACTTGGCGCGGGGGTGGAAAAGACAAGTAGGGTGAAACTGCAAAAACTCGAGATTCGCCAGTGGCACCCCAGCCCGGTAAGCCATAGCTAAGCCATCGCCGGTGGCGACGTCCGGATTACTGGTATAGAGATAGACTTTTCCGGCGCCTCCGGTACACAGCACCGTCACTCGGGCAGTGAGCGTTTTGACCTGGTTGGTCTCTAAGTCTAAGACATAGGCGCCCCAACACTCCGATCCCGCTAGTCCGGCACCGGTGAGGAGGTCTATCCCCAGGTGCTTTTCTAAGATCGCGATGTTCGGATGCTGCCGGACGGCAGCAATCAGGGCGCGAATAATTTCCTGACCGGTAGCGTCTGAAGCGTGGAGGATACGGCGGTGCGAGTGACCACCTTCAAGGCCAAGGTCATACTCTGCCTCTTCACTCCCAGGGCGACGAGAAAAATTTGTGCCCAAGGCGATCAACTCGTGAATGCGGTCCGGTCCTTCCCTGACCACGGCTTCAACCACGTCCGTGTGACAGAGTCCGGCTCCCGCAGTCAGGGTATCTTGCATGTGGGCCGCGAACGAATCCTCCGCGCTCCACACCGAAGCGATACCTCCCTGCGCATAAGCACTGTTGCTCTCGGGCAGACGGTCTTTGGTGACAATGAGCACGGAACCACGGGCCGCGGCCTTCAATGCCAGACTTAAGCCAGCGATACCACTGCCGATAATGAGGTAGTCAGGCATATCCATGCGTGGTGTATGTCAGGACGGAGGATAAGCGTGGCGCTGCGGCTCAGCATTTTGGCCAGTGTGGCAGGATGGTGGCTCAGCGGAAGCCGTGTTGTCTGGGCGGATATTTATGTCTATCGTGATGCCCGCGGCATTATGCATTTCACCAATGTACCGACCAAACCGGTCTACCGTCCATTTCAACTGCTCCAGCCCTATGTCCGTAGCCTAGGTGGCAAGGAAAGCGCAGCGTTCGATCAACTCATTCGCGAGTCCTGTCAGCGCCATCGAGTCGAATTCGCCCTGGTGAAAGCCGTCATCAAAGCAGAATCGGCATTCGATCCCCTGGCTCTTTCTCGGGCCGGCGCACATGGCTTGATGCAACTGATGCCCGACACCGCCGCTTTGCATGGAGTGACGGATATCCGTGATCCGCGCGACAACATCGACGGTGGGGTGCGGCATCTTCGGCGTCTGCTTGACCGCTTCGGCGGAAATCTCACTCTTACCCTGGCGGCTTATAATGCTGGTCCAGAAGCCGTCGCCCGCTATAATGGCGTGCCTCCTTACGAAGAAACTCAGGAGTACGTGCAGCGCGTGCTACAATATCGTGAATCTTACCGACAACATAGCCTGCGAACCGATCCTGTGGGTTGGGCTACGTTGTCTGGTTAAATGTTAAGGGTGGTTTCGTGCTGACTCTGCCTAACCTCCTCAGCCTATTCCGTATCGCCCTGATCCCTTTTCTGGTCTATTTTTTAACTGACACAGGTCCCTTCTTTAGCGCCCTGGCGGCGCTCACTTTTTTCCTTGCCAGCCTGACTGATTTCTTTGACGGGTACCTCGCACGGCTCTACGGGCATATGACTACGCTAGGGAAGTTTTTGGATCCATTGGCAGACAAGTTGATTGTCGCAGCAGCACTGGTCATGCTCGCAGCTACCCAGCGCTTCCCCCGAGTGCCAGCCTGGATGGTGGTGGTGATCGTCGGCCGAGAATTGGCAGTGACTGGACTGCGCGGGATTGCCTCGAGCGAAGGCGTCATCCTGCCGGCCGAAGAGCTGGGCAAATATAAAATGATCTTCCAGATGTTTGCTCTCCACGGTCTGCTCATTCACTACTCCTATCTGTCCGTCGATTTTCACCTCGCCGGCATGTATTTCCTGTGGATTTCATTGGTTATGGGGGTGTGGTCAGGGATCGACTATCACGTTAGAGTCATTCGTGCGGTCAGCGCGAAACGTGCCACTCCCCAATTGTCGCCTCTCCATAGCGGCAGGACGGACGGAAGCGTGCGACTGACTGGCCCTGTTAGTAGGAGAGTGCGACATGCGCGTATTAGTAACTGGAGTAGCTGGTTTCATCGGCTTTCACGTCGCCCGACACTTACTTGAACGCGGCGACACCGTCGTCGGGATTGATAACCTCAACACGTACTACGAGGTTCAGCTCAAAGAAGCGCGCCTGGCCCTCTTAACCGGCCACGAGCGGTTTCACTTTATCCGGCTCGATTTGGCCGACCGTAACGGGATGAGCGAGTTATTTGCGCGCCAGCGCCCGCAACGCGTCGTACACCTGGCGGCTCAGGCTGGCGTACGCTATTCGCTCACCAACCCGCACGCTTATATTGACAGTAACCTGGTCGGATTTCTCCATATTCTCGAAGGCTGCCGCCATACCCAGGTTCAGCATTTGGTGTACGCCTCGAGTAGCTCAGTGTATGGCGCCAACACCAAGATGCCGTTTTCCATTCACGATAACGTTGATCACCCAGTCTCACTCTACGCGGCTTCCAAAAAGGCCAATGAGTTAATGGCCCATACGTACAGCCATCTTTACTCCTTACCGACTACCGGCTTGCGCTTTTTCACCGTGTATGGCCCCTGGGGCCGGCCGGATATGGCGTTGTTCATTTTCACCAAGGCGATCTTGGCAGGAAAACCGATCCAGGTCTTTAACCACGGCAATATGCGGCGTGACTTCACGTACATCGATGACATCGTGGAGGGGGTCGTGCGTGTACTAGACACGATCCCTCAGCCGAACCCCGCCTGGTCAAGCGCTACGCCCGATCCCGGTACGAGCAAAGTCCCTTACCGCATTTATAACATTGGCAATCATCAACCGGTCGAGCTCTTACACTTCATCGCGGTGCTGGAAGCCTGCTTAGAACGCAAAGCCGAAAAGCAATTGCTCCCCATGCAGCCTGGTGACGTACCGGAAACTTATGCAGACGTGGACGATCTCATGCGGGATGTCGGCTTCCAGCCAGCTACGCCCATTACCACTGGTATCGCTCGGTTCGTTGAATGGTATCGGACGTATTATCAGGTCTAGTGCTGTGCGTTAAGCTCAATCTGCACAAAATGTTCGACCGTAGGAAACGGCTCATAGAAGTGGTGGAGCAACCGTTTCCACTCCTGGTACTCCGGTGAACCGCGAAAGCCGACTGTATGATCTTCAAGCTGCTGCCATCTGACCAAGAGGAGATATTTACCTTTTGCCTCAAGGCACCGGTGCAGTTCGTGTGAGATATAGCCAGGCATCGAGGAGATGATGACGGATGCTGTAGTGAAGGACTCTTCAAAATCAGACTCTGATCCGCTTCTTATCTGTAATATAGCTGCCTCAAGAATCATAGGTTTCCTTTGACCGTAGCAGACCCGAAGTAGGGTGGGTCATGACCCACCCTACAGTCTGAACTACAGAGCCGATAACACTTGCTTGCCAAATAAATTTTACGCTGACGCTAGTTGACTTGGCGCCAACGTAGTCAAAGCGAGAGCGTGAATCGTCCGCTGCATCTCTGCCGAGAGCGCGTTGTACACCATCCGGTGACGCTGGACCTGATTCTTCCCTTCAAACAAGGGAGAAACAATCTTCACGCGATAATGCCCGCCGCCGGAGGCAGCTCCGGCATGACCAACGTGCAGCGCGCTCTCATCTTCGACTTCAACTACCGTGGCCGCGAGAGTTTCTCGCAGGATCTGCTCAATTCTTTCCGCAGTATTCATTTCTTTGCTTGAGCTGAGGGAAAAACAGCAGGACGCCGTTCTTGTAGTGCCGTCAAACCCTCTCGTATATCCGCACCGAAGAAGCCTAGCATCTCCAACGCCAGTGAGTAGTCAAATGAGGTGTGCGCTGCGGCGCGTAGCCACTGATTCAAAGAGTGCTTGGTCCAACGAATCGCCTGCTGTGCCCCAGTCGCCAACTTGTGGGCAACCTCCATCGCCTTGGGCATAAGCTGCTCGGGCGGCACCACCATACTGATCAAACCGATGCGCTCGGCTTCCTTGGCATCCAGCATATCGCAGGTCAACAGGTAATATTTGGCCTTGGCCATACCAACCAAAAGTGGCCAGATGACTGCGGCATGATCGCCGGCGGCGACGCCCAGTCGCGTGTGACCATCAGTGAAGCGCGCAGTCTCGGACGCAATGCTGATGTCAGCCAGCAGCGCCACCGCCAAACCGGCGCCGACCGCGACCCCGTTGATGGCCGAGATGATGGGCTTGTCACAATTAATCATATTGTGGACGATATCGCGCGCCTCCTTCATCGTCTGGGCAACGACTTCGAGGTTGCCCATGGATTTCTCCACTACTTCGAAATCGCCACCGGCAGAGAACGCACGGCCCGCACCAGTGATCACCGCCACTCGCACTTCATCGTCTTCAGCCAGATCTAGCCAGACACGGCTCAGTTCATTATGCAAACGAAAATTGGTCGAGTTCAACGTTTCGGGTCGGTTGATGGTCAATAAGGCGATGCCATCTTTCTTCTCAATCAGCAGATGTTGATATGAGCTATAGTCCATAACTTTGCTCCTTTCCGGTGAGACTGTCACGCTCTACGTTGTGCCGCCGCTCTTCTCACGCGGCTCCTGGGGACTTGTAGATAGGTTGATTCATGGTAAAGTCCGAAAGATTGCATAAATCTTCATTTTGTCATTCTAAGCAAAGCGAAGAATCTCAAAGTTTCACTAACACAGGAACTGCTCATGAAAGTTTTTACGGAGTCACCTCGCCCTGCCGTCATTACTGCCATCTGGGC
>JACQEL010000303.1 GCA_016200595.1 Deltaproteobacteria bacterium | reverse complement strand
GTGAAGCATGTCAGATGTGCGAAAATCTGAAAAACCCTGTGTAGTAAAGAGAGGTGCAACATGTCTCTGATTAGCGCTCTTCACGCAGGCTGGCGACACTTCCTTGAAGCCCTGCATCCTGACGACCGGCAGAAGTTGGTCGAGATGCTACGCGAAGAGTACAGCGAAGAAGCCCAGGATACGGTGCAGTTCACTCGCCATGCCCAGCGCATGTATTACCCCCAGTTCCGCGAACGGCTCCTGCGCATTGCGGCCGAGGAACGCATCCACGTCCTCTGGTTACGCGAGAAGATCCTTGCTCTGGGGGGTACCATCCCTGAGATTTCTATAACTCCCAAGATGGGGAAAAACAGTTGGGAGTGTTTGCTCATGGATTTAGAAGAGGAGAAACGGTGCTGTGGAGATTTGCTGCAGCGCATGCACGTCGCCGAACATACCGATCCTGAGATCGCCGAAGTCCTTCGGCGCATGCGGGAAGACGAGAAAACACACCGTGAGGAGATCCTGGATATGTTGATGCAGAGCGATCCCTACGCGTTGCCGCCCGAGCAAAAATAGCAGGCCAGAGTGGACGTGACGATGGCGACACGAACCCGCCTCACCTTTACGACACCACTCACCTCAGGGCGAGACATTCGCGCGGCCCTCCGTCGGGTGGGGTTTTCCACTAAGCTGATCGAGCGCAAAGGCGACCGGGTGGTAGTGGAGACCGAAGCCGAGGGACAGGAACATTTGTTGCAATTTGAGCACAAGATGGCGCAGGCTGGTTTTACCCTGGAAGGAAAAGGGTTCCAATGAGGTCATGAGAGAGCACCTCTGATCAGTGACTATGCTGAACTCAGGAGAATCAGGTATGGCGAATAACCCACACAAGCACGAGGAAGGAGAGAATCCCCCTCTTTCTACCGAGACCACAGCAGTAGCTCCAGGGATCCCGACCCAGTTGCCTATCTTGCCGATGCGCGACGTGGCTCTCTTCCCGGGGATCTCAGGTCCGCTGGCCGTGGGGCGGGAGGCTTCAGTCCGTTTAATTGAAGACGCCTCGGCCGGAGATAAGTTGATAGGTCTGGTTGCCCAGCGCACCCCAAGCGAAGACAAGCCGCAGTCTAGAGGGTTGTATACGCTTGGCGTCGCAGCACGGCTGCATCGAGTGCAACGCTTGCCGAATGGCACCTTGCAGGTGCTCGTACAAGGGTTGCAGCGGATCAAGGTACTGGAGTACCTGCAGCAAGAGCCTTACTTCCGGGCCCGGGTCCAGCCTCTGGAAGACGAGGTGGAAACCTCGAAGGACATGGAGAACCTGCAGGTCTATCTCGTCCAGCAGTTCGGCAAGCTCGTCACGCACACTCCCCTGATATCTGGGGAACTCTTAGCGGCATTGGCCAACATTTCTTCCCCGGGCATGATCAGCGACATCATCGCGGGTCATCTCAATATTCCGCTGGCTGAAAAGCAAGAACTCCTGGAGATGGTGGAAGTCAAAGCGCGACTGGCGAAGCTCAGCACGATCGTAACGCGCGAACTCGAAGTGATGGAGATCGGCCAGAAGATTCAGTCGGAAGTCCAGACCGAGATGGCCAAAGGGCAGCGGGAGTTTATCCTGCGTCAGCAAATGCGGGCCATCCAGCGGGAGTTGGGTGAAGAGGGCGAGGACGCCGTGCTGCGTGAACTTGAGGAACGGCTCACCGCCGCCCAGATGCCTGCTGAGGTGGGGAAAGTCGCGAAACACGAGCTCGAGCGGCTCAGAACCATTCCGGCGGCGTCACCGGAGCGCACAGTGGCGATGACGTACTTGGATTGGTTGACGAACCTGCCGTGGGCGATCACTACCGAGGACACCCTTGATACCGTGCATGCACAGGTGGTGCTGGACGAAGACCACTTTGATCTCGAGCGGGTCAAAGAGCGCATCTTGGAATTCCTGGCTGTCCGCCAACTCCGACCCGAGTCCAAAGGCCCGATCCTCTGCCTGGCAGGTCCGCCGGGGACCGGCAAGACCTCCCTCGGCCATTCTATCGCCCGGGCCTTGGGGAGGAAGTTCGTACGGATCTCGCTTGGCGGAGTGCGGGATGAAGCGGAGATCCGTGGTCATCGCCGCACCTATGTCGGGGCGCTGCCGGGACGGATCATTCAAGCCCTGCGGCAGGCCAAGTCCCGCAACCCCGTCTTTATTCTGGACGAGATCGACAAGCTGGGCATGGACTTTCGCGGGGACCCCAGCGCCGCACTGCTGGAGGTCCTTGATCCCGAGCAGAATGCCACGTTTGTCGATCACTATCTTGATGTGCCCTTTGATCTCTCGTCGGTGATGTTCATCACCACGGCCAACTCCCTGGAGCCTATCCCGCCGGCCCTGCGCGACCGGATGGAGGTCTTAGAGTTGCCCGGCTACACCGAGGAGGAGAAGGTTGCGATTGCCCAGCGTTATCTGATTCCCAAGCAACTCCAAGAAAACGGCCTGCAGGCGGAGCACCTGAGCTTTACTCCAGAGGCCATCCGAGCAGTGATCACTGGCTATACGCGGGAGGCTGGGCTGCGCAATTTGGAGCGTACGCTTGCCCGGGTCTGCCGCAAAGACGCCCGTGGGCGTACTGAGGGGCGCAGAGAAGCAGTAGAGGTGACGCCCAAGAATCTGGTTGATTTTCTCGGGCCCCGACAATTCTTCGCTGAAGTTGCCGAGCGCGCTGGTATCCCTGGGGTCGCGACCGGCCTGGCCTGGACACCTACAGGAGGGGAAATTCTGTTCGTCGAAGCGACGCGCATGCGTGGTAAAGGGGGGCTGACGCTGACGGGCCATTTGGGAGACGTGATGAAAGAGTCAGCGCAAGCCGCTTTAAGCTATGTCCGCAGCAACGCCCTTGCGCTGGGCATCGCGGAAGACCTTTTTGAGCGCACCGACCTCCACATTCACGTGCCGGCCGGGGCGATTGCCAAAGATGGACCTTCGGCCGGAGTTGCGATGGTAGTGGCCCTGACGTCGTTATTGACCAATACGCGCACCAAGCCTGTGACCGCGATGACCGGCGAGATAACGCTCCGCGGCAAGGTGTTACCGGTCGGTGGTATCAAGGAGAAGGTGCTGGCGGCGGGGCGGGCGGGCGTTACCACCGTGATTCTCCCCCAACACAATGAGAAGGACCTGATTGATATTCCAAAGGAGATCCGCGAGAAGATGTCCTTGGTGTTTGTCGAGAACATCCAAGAGGCGATCTCTGCCGCCTTGGAAGGAGAGGGAGGGCGGCAAAGGGTTGCCGTCCAAGAACCACCGCAAGCGCTGAGGATCTAAAGGTCAGCAAAAATGCGCGAAGCAAAAACACCCGCTGTTGAGATCAAACCGGTTACCATGTTTCTGGATCACGGTAAACTATAGCAGTTTTCAGTTGCATGCCTCCTCCTCTGTAGG
>JACQEL010000288.1 GCA_016200595.1 Deltaproteobacteria bacterium | reverse complement strand
TGTGAGGCGTTCGCCTAAGACGAAAATGGCGAGAGTGGCGCCAATGAAAGGGGCTACTGAGAAGTAGGCGCCTGTCCTGGCTGTGCCTATATGCCGCAATGCCAGGACGAAGAATGTCAAGCTGATACCGTAGCTGAGAAAACCTATCAGCGCGGTGGTGGCGACCACGAGAGGAGTTGGGAGAGCAGTACCAACTGCATGGGCAAGCAGGAGATTTACCATGCCGGCGATCAGCCCTTTTGCGGCAGCGATTTGCACTGGATCGCCTGCCGAAATCTTGCGCGTCAGGTTGTTATCGATTCCCCAGGCAAGACACGCGCCAATAATAGCGACAGAACCCCAAGATATACCTAACTCTGGCTGACCTGTCCAAGAAAGAAGCAGGCCGCCGGCGGTTATGGCGACCATTCCTAGTATAATGCGGCGGTCGCAGTGCTCCTTGAAGGCAAACCAGGCGACGAGCGCCGTAAAGACACCTTCCAGGTTAAGGAGCAACGAGGCTGAGGATGCCGGGGTGAGGGAGAGGCCTATCATCAGGAGGATCGGACCAGCGACACCGCCCGCGAGGATGGCGCCGGCGAGCCAGGGAAGGTCGAGAAGCTGTAAACTCGCCTCTTGCGAGTTCCCAGGCTGAAGACGGCAATGGAGCCACCACCAAAAGGCAAGACCGCTGCCTGAACCGAGATAGAGTAATCCGGCTAACTGTATGGGCTCGACCTGCCCCAGCAAAATTTTCGCAATCGGCGTACTGGCGCCAAAAAGCAGAGCTGCGGCAAGGGCAAAACATACGCCAGGCGGAAAGGTGAGGCGGGAAAGAGGTTTCATTATCTCTCCTCATCATGCTCTTTCCCCTTGCCTTTAACTATAAGCATCTCAGTATTCAAGCCGAGGACATTCTCTTACCGCACCTTCGGGGCGGATTCGTACAGTAACTTCAGAAACACTTCAGGAGAAGGGGCTAGCAACGCATGTTCCCAGGTCAGAAAATACATACTGGAGGATCCCCATGAAGCGACCTGCTATAGGATGCCTGCTGATACTCCTGACGACCTGGGCTTGTGAGCGAAAAGTCTCACAAGAAGTGGTGGTGTATACTTCTGTAGACGATGTTTTTGCCCGGCCTATCACGGAGCGCTTCGAGAAAGAAACCGGAGTCACGGTACGGCTGGTGCCAGACACGAAGGAAACCGAGAGCCCTGGCTTGGTGAACCGCCTGATTGCAGAAAAAGAGCGGCCTCAGGCGGACGTTTTTTGGAGTCGTGATCCCGTCCGTGCGGCGCTGCTCAGGGCGAAAGATGTTGCTGCGCCTTACCGTTCGCCGCAAGCCAACGGACTGCTGCGGCAGTTTTCTGATCCAGGTGGCTACTGGACCGGTTTTTCTGCCCGAGCGCGGGTCTTGATCTACAACCGCAATCTTGTGCCGGAAGGTCAGGAGCCCAAATCCGTCCTTGACCTGCTCGCCTTACGCTTTAAGGATAAAGCCTGCATAGCCAACCCGCTCTTCGGTACGACCTTGATACACGCGGCAGCTTTGTTTGCCGTCCTGGGGGAGACAACAGCCAAGGCCTTCTTCGCCGGATTTGTAGGGAATGGCGGCAAGATGCTCTCGTCGAACGGAGAAGTCCGCCGCCGAGTTGCGGCAGGTGAGTTCGCTGTAGGGATCACGGACACCGACGACGCGAACGTCGCCCGACGTGCAGGCGAGCCGGTCGGTATCGTCTATCCGGACGCCGACGGCATGGGGACGCTGCTCATCCCCAACTGCGCGGTCTTGATTGCGGGTGGTCCTAATGCAGAGGCAGGACGGCGGTTCATTGACTACTTGCTCCGCCCGGAGACCGAGCAAGCGCTGGCTGAAAGTGAAGCGGCACTGATGCCCCTCAGAGCTGGCGTGCCCATGCCCTCAGACGTTGTGTCTATGGAAAGTCTGAAGCCCATGTCGGTAAACTATGCCAGGCTGGTTGGTCTTCTAGAGGAGCTACCCCAGGGATATTTGCAGGACTGGGTAGCCCGGCAGAGCTGAGGCGAGAAATTGACCGGCATTTAGCACCTCTAGAAACGCTCCAGCAAGATATGGACTCGATGATCACACCACCTGTTTGTGTGCCACTGGCGGCTAGCCCCAATACTGTCCGGGAAATTTTCCTGGCCGAAGCCCAGGATTGGGGCTTTGCCCTTTGGAGTGCGGGAGCACCGCTCCCGCTTTGGCTGCGCAGCGCTCCACGCTCCACGCCCGGTAACGGCTGGCGCCCGGTAGCCAAAGCGCCGTCCAGGCCGGCGCACTCCAAAGCTGCGCCGGCGGAGCCTAGAGCTGGAAGCCGAGTGGAGCAAATTTATGCCGGACAGTATGGGGCTGGTCCGCCAGTGCAAGCGGTGGGCACGGGTAGGCACGCTGCCCGTGGCACCCGAAAATTCAGATCTTGGTGTGTTTTTCCTATAGATCCGAATCGAGCAGTGCGTTTCTTCGCAACTCTAGAGTCCTGTGTACATGAATGCTAAACAGAAGCGGACAGGTCGCCCCAGGAGCAGGAATACCTATGGCTTTGCGATTAACCATTATTGATGACACCTTTGCTCGGCGTTGGATCGAAGGTACCTTCATCCGCGCTTGTATCCATAATGTCACCGGCGAGGTAGTGAGTGTCGTAGTTAAAGGCAACAGCCCAACCAGCGGGACGGCGGTATTTGACCACCACGCTGATCTCGCGACGCTCATCGCCGAGTTACAAGAACTTGAGAAACACCTCAAAGAGAGCTAAGAGCGTGTCTGCAAACCGGAGGCAGGTGTCATTGCGAGGAGCCGTAGGCGACGAAGCAATCTCTTCTACACGCAAAGATTGCTTCGCTCCGCTCGCAATGACTTGGTACCCGAAGTTTGCAGACATGCTTTAGGGGCAATGATTCAGCTCTCAGTCTTGGTTCCGGTTTGGCTGAGAGCTGACCGCTGAAAGCTAAAAAGGAGGATTCTGTATGTCATACGAGGCGCTCATCTACGAGAAGCACGATCACATCGCCACTGTGACCATTAACCGTCCGGAGAAGCGGAACGCGTGGACCGCACAGCTCTCCGAGGAAATCGTTGAGGTCTTTAGTGCTATGGAGGGTGATCCTGAGGTGCTGGTCACGGTTCTCACCGGCAAAGGAAACCAAGCCTTTTCTGCCGGTGCTGATTTGGGCAACCCGAAAACCCATCGAGTCGCTTCCGCCGGCGAGCATCTGGCAACGGTGAGCCCGCGCGGATTTGCCGTCTTCAATACGGTGACTGATTATCCCAAGCCGGTGGTTGCGGCGGTCAATGGCTATGCGGTTGGTATCGGCTGTCTTATCACGCTCTGTTGTGACATCATCCTCGCCTCAGAGAATGCCGAGTTCGGCCTCCCGCAGGTCCCCCTGGGAATCATTCCGGCGTATGGCGGCGCGGTGCGTCTCGCGCGTTACATTGGCCGAGGCAAAGCGATGGAGATGGTGCTCCTGGGCGAACGCATCACCGCAGCCGAGGCATATCGCGTTGGCCTGGCGAACAAAGTTGTGCCGCTGCCCGAGTTGATGCCGCTCGCGGTTGATTATGCCAAACGCCTGGCAGCCTTACCGCCGTTGGCAGTGCGAATGGCTAAGGAGTCGCTCAACAAAGGGCTAGACATCGCTTCGCTGAAAGATGCGGCGCAGACAGATATCTATCGCTTCATGCTGCTTGGCCAGACTGAGGACAGCCACGAAGCGCATCAAGCCTGGCGTGAGAAGCGTAAGCCAGTGTTTCGCGGGAGATAGAGAAGACGGGGAATCTGCTATTTCCTATGGGAGAGAAAGAAACCACTAGTGCGAATCCTCCGCAACGAAAAGCAGAAAGACAATCTGGCGAAATTCTTCTGGGATGATGCTAAGATCGCTCTTGCAGCGTTAGTCATCGGCCCGGTGACAAAGCCAGAAGTGGTCCAACTCTGGGTCATTGGCATTGATGTTCTAGCCACCCTCGCATTTGCGATACTTGGATACCTGTTCGACGGGATGGAGATCAAATCATGAATCCTCTCGGTATCGTCTTTCTGGTGATGCTTGGCATCGCAGCTATTGGTTTTCTCATTCTCTTTCTCGACGAAGGACTAAAGTGGCGAGGGAAGTAGGTCCTCAGAGATTGCGCTGTGAAATGCAACTTAGCCTAAAGCAGACCTCAACTGCCACTCTAGTTGCTCTCCTGCTCAGTCTTCCGGTCTGGAGTGAGCAATCAGCGCCTTCCAAACCGAGGCGTCTCGTCTCCCTTGCTCCTTCGGTCACCGAAACTCTTTTTGCGTTGGGAGCTGGCGAGCAGCTTGTTGGCATATGCACGTTCTGTGACTTTCCGCCCGAGGTGGAACGGATCGACCGCATTGGCTCTTATGTTGCCCCGAACGTGGAAGCCATTATCGCTAAGGCGCCGGATGTGGTGATCGGCGTGCCGCCGAATAGTCCGGAGGCAGTAGCGGCGCTCCAACGAGCCGGGCTGAGAGTAGTGATCGTCCAGGTAGATACACTCGAACAGATTGAAGCGGCAATGCGCACGATTGCCCATGAGGCGGGACGCGATGCCCAAGGCGAAGCGCTCCTGGAAGCACTACGGCAGCGCATGGCTGCCGTGCGGGCGCGGTTAGAAGGCGCGCCACCGCGTCGTGTCTTGATGGTGGTCGGCCAAAATCCACTTATCGCGGTTGGCAGCGGTATTTTCCTCAATGAATTGATTACCCAAGCCCATGGACTAAACATCGCCGCTGATACGCACCAGCAATGGCCGCGGCTGAGTCTCGAGGTTGCGGTGGCCAAGCAGCCAGAGGTGATTATCGATGGGTCTATGGGCTCGGAAGAAACAGGTGAGGCTCAACTGCTGGGAGTCTGGCAAAACTTTCCCGAGTTGCCTGCGGTTCGTAATGGGCGGCTCTACGGCCGCCGTTCTTATGCCTTGCTGAGGCCTGGACCTCGCGTAGCTGAGGGGTTCGAAGAACTCGCCCGGCTGATTCAGCCGGAACGGTTTTACTAAATCGAACCACAGGAGATTGGCACGGAGCCACACTTTCAGAGCGAAGCTACGCCCGTTCGCTCTCAGCCCTTCGATTACACTCAGGACAGGCTGCGCCGTGCCAGCGGCGAAGTCGAAGAGTGCAGTCCTCGATGTTGAAGGTAAACATCACCACAGTCCAGAACGGAAAGGGAATTGTTATTACAGGACAATACCCCAATTGTCGGGTAAATGCCCTCGCTGCCCTAGAAAAATCCAGGCGGCGGCTGACAGGCGAGGCAGTCTCAGGTAAGGAAGAGGCACTTAGGAACACAAAGAGAGACAGTATAAGATATCGTATGCGTGCACTGCCTTGGGCAGACAGTAACACGCCATACTGAGAGAGGGGCAAAGGGAGGGGGAAGGTTTGTTCTCCTCCAAGACAACTGGCAAGGCTAGGTTTCCTACAACTGAGGAGGAGGAGGTCATGAAACGATCAGTGATCATGTTTGGCAGTGTGATGGTAGTGGGGCTGCTGGCGGCGCTAGCCGGGGCCGACCAGTGTCCGCCGGATAGCGTAGAGGCGGGCCCAGTCTGTGTAGATAAATACGAAGCCAGCGTGTGGAGCATCCCCGCCACCAATACGGTGCTCATCAAGAAGGTGAAGGGAGGCACAGCGACCCTCGCCGCCCTGCAAGCGGGCAAGGCGACACAACTGGGCTGCACTACCGCTCGCTACAACCACACCGCCTTTCCGGTCAGCTTTCCCTCCAGCGGGAACTGGACAGACCCCGTCTACGCGGTCTCGGTAGCGGGGACCTTGCCCACGGCCTGTGTCAAGTGGTTTCAGGCGGAGCAAGCCTGTGCGCTGGCGGGCAAGCGGCTGCTCACCAACCAGGAGTGGCAGCGGGCGGCGGCGAGCACCCCCGATGGCGCTCCCTGTAACGTGAGCAGCGGGAGTCCTAAGCTGACCGGCACGGCGGGCTGTGTGTCGGCCTGGGGCGCCTTTGACATGGTAGGGAACGTGCAGGAGTGGGTGGCGGATTGGGTGCCACCGGCGACGACAACGGCGTGCTCTACTTCCTTGTTCGGGACGGCTGATATCAATTGCATGACTATCGATCCCACCTCGTCCTCCATTCCTTCAGGCCCTGCAGCGCTGATCCGTGGGGGCAGCTTCGACGATGGCACGGGCGCCGGGGTGTTTGCCGTGAACGGGCTCCGCCAGCCGTCGAACGCTGGCGGCAATATTGGCTTCCGCTGTGGCCGCTAGTCGTCCTGCTTTGGGCCTGTGGCCCTTTGGACTTTGAGGGCGGGCCGCCGCCGCCGCACGCCCGCTCGGCGCTCACAGTGTTTCCTTTGCACCTCTAAGAAGAAGGCTCGGGTGAGGGTTGTACAACACGTGAGAAGAAGACTCCTGGCCGAAGAGATCGAGCGGTAGTGGCGCAGTTTGGCAGTCTCACTTCTGAGCGACACTTACCATGTTTGTCATGCTGGGGCGGCAGGCCGAAGGATCTCAGGTTCAGTTGCGAGGAGAAGGAGATTCTTCGCCTCCGCAGTGCGTCGGCTCGGAATGACATCTCTCAGCTTTACCGCGGTTTTCATTTGCGCGAGGAGCCAGACCGTTTTCTCCATCGTAGGCCGGGATAAGGCCGCAATGCTGAGGTCCATCTCTTGGCGCGTCTTGGGTTCCTCGACTCTGCCGAGGAGAAGGCAGGTTCACAACGGCGAGGACGCAAACCACCGCGGGTTCCTTACGCCGCGGTTTCCGTAGAGATCGCTCTGTGAAAGGCAACTTGGCCTGAAGCAGACCTGCACGGTCATTCTCAATCAGGCCACATGACATTTCGTCACTTGAAGTGAAAATCCCCCTAGCCCCCTTTGGCAAAGGAGGGACCGAAAAACGCCCCCTTTCGTAAAGGGGGCCGCGCGCAGCGCGGGGGGATTTTTGTCAGGGACTGTGCCAATCTCGTGTGGTTCGATTTAGTTGTTTTCCTGCTCAGCCTTCCGGTCTGGAGCGAGCAAACGGCGACTTCCAAACCTACCGGCTGATTTAGCCGGAACGGTTTCGGGAGGAAGCCGCGTGTTATGAGGGAATGAGGTTAGTGCGGGAGTTGCGCATTCGCCAGCCGGGTGAGCATTTCTTGCGTCAACCGCTCGGTGTTGTCCGCTGTGGTGAAGAGGCGCTGCCAGATGGCATCCTGATGGGCAGCTTGCTCACGCATCTCGCGGTGAATCAGTCCAAACCCGATGATGACGACTATGGTGTTGAAGGTAAACATCACCACAGTCCAGAACGGAAAGGAGATTGCCATCACGGCACGATAACGCAATTGTCAGGTGGATACACTCGCTTCCTTGAAAAAATCCCGGCGGCGGCTGACAGGCGAGGCGCTATCGTGTAAGGAAGAGACGCTTATAACCGCCAGGAGAAGCATGATAAGACACTTCACCCGCGCACCGCCTTGGGCAGACAGCAACACACCGAGAACGAGAGGGGTAAAGGGAGGGGAAAGGTCTCCTCTCCCCCGAGACAACTGCTAAAGTCAGGTTTCCAGAAACGAAGGAGGAGATGATGAAACGATCAGTGCTCATGTTCGGCGGTATGCTGGTAGTGGGGCTGCTGGCGGCTCCAGCAACGTCAAGAATGGCACGGCCACCCTGGCGGGCCTCAGGGCTAGGAGCACCCAGCGCGGACTAGGCGGCGCTACCGATGACTACCCGTGCAATGACAATGGCAATAACTGCAGCACCATCTATGCGGTGAGTATCGCCGGGGTGAAACCCTCGGCCAACCTCACCTGGTTTCAGGCGCAGCAGGCGTGCGCCAATGCCGGCAAGCGGTTGCTGCGCAATGGCGAATGGCAGGTGGCGGCGGCGGGTACGCCCGACCCCGGCGCGGCTGATGATGACAGCACCACCTGCAACACTACCAACGATGGGTTTCCGGCCAACGACCCGGTGAACACCGGTTCCCGCTCCGCCTGTGTGTCGCGCTGGGGCGCCTTTGACATGGTGGGGAACGTGTGGGAATGGGTGGAGGACTGGGTGCCGCTATCCACTGGTGTGTGCGTTAGTGAGCTGTTTAGCGGGACGGGTGACGTCAACTGCCTGATGGGTGCGTCTACCACCGCAGGCCCTGGCGCGCTGGTCCGTGGGGGCGACTTCAGCATCGACGCGGGCTCCGGGGTATTTGCCGTCGTCGGGCTCGATCAGCCGTCGGTCGCCGCCTTCGGCATTGGGTTCCGGTGTGCGCGCTAGTCGTCCTGCTTTGGGCCTGTGGTCCTTTGGACTTTGCGGGCGGGCGAGCGGCGTGAGCCGCCCGACGACCCCGCGGGGGAGGGGAGATGGCAGAGCCGCTCATTCCCATTATCCAGAAAGCCTTCGAGTTCAACGTTGCTCTGTACGGGTATATCAATAAATTTCCCCGTGCCCATAAAGCCCTACTCGGGCGGGAAATCTTACGTCTTGCCCTCGACCTCGTGGTGCGGCTGGTCACCGCCAATTAAAAATTATCCGCGCGATGGGGTGGTTCTTGCCCGATTTGTACGTATGGCATACAAAACCATACGATGAAGCTTCGTAAAATTCACGTAGTCGTAAAACCGTGGAAAGAGGTCTGGAGGAAGAGGGGCGCATAGCGCGACAACTGGACCGAGGCGAGAGAGACACCCGCTGGAGTCCGGATACGCTCTATTTTACTTCCTTGGGGGAACTCCGCCAGGTGCTGACCGATCGGCGTCTCGAATTACTCCGTCTCATTCACAAAGAACAACCCGGCTCGATTAAAGCCCTCGCGACCCTCGCGGGGCGGGATCTGAAAAACGTCAACGCTGAGGTCCATCTCTTGGCGCGTCTTGGGTTCCTCGACCTTGCCGAGGAGACGGCAGGTCCGCAACGGCGAGGACGCAAACCACCGCGAGTTCCTTACGCCGCGGTTTCCGTAGAAATTACTCTTTAGGCTAAATCGAACTACCCGAGATTCGCACACTCACGTGTCAACCTGAGCGTAGCGAAGGGTCTCAATCGGCGGATTCTTCGCTGCGCTGCCCATGAACAAAGCGGTCGTGCGCACAGCGTACGCTACTCCTCTGTGAACAGGCTAGAAGCCTGTCCTACCATAAGGGCAAAAGGGGAAACGGTAGCTGACAGAGGAAGAGGCATCAGATAAGGAGGACGGGCTCGTGCCCGTGCTCATGCCTCATCTCACCAAACGTAAATGGCTGCTGGTCAACTGCTTGTTGCTGCTCGGCCTCGTCGGCTCGATTATCATTTGTACCTCCCTGGGTGCGGTTCCGGTCAGTCTAGTGCACGCCTGGCACGCTCCCTCTGTCGATAATCCTGACTACGTCATTCTTGTTCGTACCCGCTTGCCGCGCGTGCTACTGGCGACGATCGTGGGTGGGGCCTTAGGCGTCGCTGGCGCAGCTTTACAAGCCCTTCTGCATAATCCGCTTGCCTGCCCGCATATCCTGGGTGTCTCAGGCGGAGCGTCGTTGTGCGGCATCATCGTCTTAATCTTTACTGGAACGGCTGCGGCCAGCTTGACGGGATTCTTACGCATCTCCCTGGTGTCGCTGGCGGCTTTTCTTGGAGCTGTGAGCACGACGCTGTTAATTTATCGCACTGCCCTGAACCACGGACGGCTGCAGCCCTATACCTTGCTGCTGACCGGCGTGGTGTTCAACGCCTTCTGTGGCGCCCTTATTATGCTGGTAAATTCTCTGGTGGACTTCTATCAGAGCCACAGCATCCTCTTCTGGCTGATGGGCAGCCTGGCGGCGCAAGACTACGTCACAGTCAGCGCGATTGGCTTCTATGTGCTGATCGGAGCGGGTTGGCTCATCACTCAGAGCCGTAAGTTCAACTTACTGAGCTTGGGCGAAGAGAGCGCAGCACAACTTGGAGTGGATGTAGAGACCCTGCGACGCGGCACGTTTCTCGCCTCCTCTTTGTTGGTTGGTGCGATTGTCTCGGTGAGCGGCATGATTGGGTTTGTCGGTCTGATTGTGCCGCACCTGCTGCGCCTGCTCTTTGGCGCTGATCATCGCCTGCTCTTGCCCGCCTCGGCCTGGGGTGGTGCTATCTTTCTTCTATGGGCTGACACCTTAGCCCGTACGGTAGTGAGCCCAACTGAGCTTCCCGTCGGTGTGGTGACAGCGATGTGCGGGGGACCGTTCTTTTTGTACTTGCTGAAGAAAGAAGGCAGAAAGGCGTTCAGTCGATGAACGACTCTGACCTGGGGCTGCTTGAGGTTGATCAGCTGAGTTTTGCCTACGGGGTTATTGAAGCGGTTAAAGATCTCTCTTTTTCAGTGAGCAGGGGAGAGGTGTTTGGCTTGCTCGGTCCGAATGGCTCGGGGAAATCCACTGTGGTGCGACTCTTGAGCCGCGTGCTGACTCCGCACGGCGGCCGCGTGAGCTTTGCCGGTCGAGATTTAGGGACGTACAGCCGGGAAGAATTAGCCCGGCAGATCGCTGTGGTGCCGCAAGAAACCGCTATCGAACTGCCATTTTCGGTATTGGAAGTCGTCCTCATGGGCCGTTCGCCTCACTTGGGGAGATTTGGGTTTGAACGGGCTGAAGACCTTGCTGTGGCTCACCGAGTTATGGAACAGACCGGCGTGTCTGAGTTAGCGACGCGCGAGATCCATGAACTCAGTGGAGGGGAACGACAACGGGTCATCCTGGCTAGGGCTCTAGCTCAACAGCCCCGTATGTTGCTGCTTGATGAGCCCACCGCTTTCCTCGACATTAAGCATCAAGTCGAAGTATATGACTTGATCAAAGCCTTGAGTCGGCAGAATGGCTTGACTGTCGTAGCGATTCTGCATGATCTCAACCTGGCCGCACTGTATTGCGACCGCCTTGCCTTGCTCAAATCCGGTCACCGCTTTTGTCTGGGTACGCCTGAACAGGTACTGACCTATACCAACATCAAGGCAGTGTATGAGACCGAAGTCTACATTGGTCTCAACGACCTCACTGGCAAAGTGCATATTCTTCCTCTAGACGCGGCGACCCGCCAACGTCTGGAAGCAGAGAGGCAAGATAGGGGTTGACGCGTTGGACTGTGGAGGGTTATGTTTGAAAACATAAATTAGACTCTATGAGTCCACATTAGAAAACTCATTACGGAGGGTGATGCACATGCAGCGGCCGATTTACATGGACAATCAAGCGACCACGCCGATGGACCCGCGAGTGCTGGAGGCAAT
>JACQEL010000287.1 GCA_016200595.1 Deltaproteobacteria bacterium | reverse complement strand
GGGCTTCTAGTCCCTCCTCCTGCACCAGGCGCAGGGCTTCGCGCAAGGCGTAGTTCATCGAAATAGGGGCGGTGTGATGATAGACGCGCTCCTCACCCCAATATTTCTCGATCATTGTGAGGTCGAGATACCAGCTCCGCACCTTTGATTTTCGCTGGTGAATGACCTCGACAGCGGCTTGGTTGAACGTCACCGGCGCGAGGCCAGGCGGACAGCTCAAGCACTTTTGCGTCCCGCTGTAGCACACGTCGATCCCCCAGGCATCGATTTGCAACGGACAGCCTCCTAACGAGGTCACTGCATCGACCATAAACAACGCTCCAGCCTGATGGACAAGAGAAGAGATCCCTTCCAGGGGTTGCCAGGCGCCGGTTGAAGTCTCCGCGTGTACCAATGCCACGAGCTTCGGCCGGCGACACCGCTTGAGCGCCTCCTGTACCTGGTCTGGCGTAAAGACAGTCCCCCACTGGGTTTCCATAACGACCGCTTTTGCTCCACAGCGCTCGACGATGTCAACCATGCGGCTGCCGAAGACGCCGTTGACCCCAACGACGGCTTCATCGTCAGGTTCAAGCAAATTCACCAGACAGGCCTCCATCCCCGCACTGCCAGTCCCGGAAATTGGCAAAGTCAGGGTGTTCCGGGTTTGGAAAACAAACCGGAGCAGATCCTTGGTCTCATCCATCAAGCGGATGAACTCTGGGTCAAGATGCCCCACCAAGGGGGTGGATAAGGCTTTCAACACGCGCGGGTGGACATTACTTGGGCCTGGGCCAAGCAGGATACGAACGGAAGGAGCAAGCTCACCAGCAGTTTCCATGATTGTCTTTCCCTCCAGCGGCGGCCAGAAACGGCGTTTACGTTACCACGGACCAACTGGAGGGAAAAGGGAGGCGTGGTCGGGGAGACACCGCGCTGCTTTTTTGCTACAAGGACAGAAATATAGCTTGGTGGGGCGAGGGCAGGTCAGGTGGCAGAAATAACCTTAATGATTCGCAGGATGGAGGAACGGGATGTCACCCGCGCGGGAGAGGTGATTGTCGCGGCGTTTAACGACGTCTACACCCGTCATGGCTTTCCCCCGCCATTTCCCACGCCGGAAGCGGGTATCGGGATGAGCCGCGGCTACTTGCAGATTGAATCCCAAGAGTGTTTTGTGGCAGTCGAGGGCGGACAAGTCGTGGGCTCAGGCTTCATTCATCTCCGGGGAGAGACGGCTGGCATTGGTCCGATCACCGTAGATCCCGGCTGCCAGAGTAAAGGGGTCGGGAAAGAGATTATGATGGCGGTGATCCGCGCCGGTCGCCACTGCTCTTCACTGCGGCTGGTCCAGGATGCCTTCAACGTCGTCTCGTTTCCGCTGTACAGCAAACTTGGCTTCACCGCCTGCGGCATGGTGCTCTCCCTGGCTGGGCAGGAGTTTCGCTCTCCCGGGCGGCCACGTGGCATCGCCATCCGCGCGATGGCAGCGGATGATGCGGCCAGAGTCGCGACGCTCGATACTAGACTGACAGGGCTCACACGGCCACAAGATATCCGCTATTTCCTCACGCAGCCGCCGCAGCTCATCGCTTTGGTGGAAGGCAAACTGGCCGGATACCTCTGTCTGTTGCGGAGTGGTGGGGGGACGTTCCTGGGTCCAGCCGCGGCTACTGAACCGACGGTCCTCAGAACCTTAATCACTCACGCGCTCGAACTGGAGCAAGGCAGAGCCTTGCGTATGCGCCTGCCCGCCCGCCACACCGAGTTGTTTCGGGACCTGTTAAAAATGGGCTTCCGCGTAGAAACCCTGCAAACCTATATGGTGCGTGGCCCGTGGAAACCACCCAAAGGGACAGACCTGCTCGCGCTGTTTCCTGAATCCCTGTAACGCTTTGCCTGGAGTAAGGAGGCTCTCTCATGCCAGCCCTCAATGGAGTGGACTTAGGCTTGCTGCCCACTATGGGGGTAGGATCGTACGCTTCCCCCTCTTGGCTCACAGCGATGCGCCGAGTGTTGCGCGTTGGCGACGCCGGTCCGGCCGACATGGAAGAAGCCATCCAGGACGCGATCAAGATCGCGGTCTGGGACCAGGAAGAAGCCGGGCTCGACATCTTGACCGATGGGGAGATCCGGCGCCAACGTTTCCTGTGGAATGTCGTGGAGAAGCTTTCGGGGCTCAAGCTTATTCCTGCTCAGCGTAAGCTCGGCGTGGTGAGTTACGACAGCGCGCCGCGGTTCGAGACCGCCGAGCGAGTAACCGCGCCAAACGGACTAGGGATCGTGCAGGAATACACGTACGTGCGGACGTTAACTGACCATCCGCTGAAAGTGTGCTGTCCAGGACCGCTGACGGTCGCCTTACCGATTACGCCGAAGGGCGGGTACACTAATGGTGACTATTTCCCGCTGCTGTACGACTTGGCCGAGATCGTCAATCGTGAACTCCGCCAGTTAGTGGCGGTCGGGGCGACATTCATTCAAGTTGATGAGCCCTCGGCTGCTGGCCGGACTCCCAGCTTGCCGATCGCCGAGACCGTCAAATTGTTCAACAAAACCGTCGAAGGCGTACAAGCAAAGATCGCCCTGCACATTTGCTTTGGCAACAATCAAGGGCGGCCAGCGATGAAACGCACCTACAAGCCGCTGTTCCCGGGCATTCTTGACGCTAAGGCAGAACAATTCGCGTTAGAGTATGCGAACCGGGAAATGGCCGAGTTGGACTTATGGAGCCAGTATGGAGGGGACCGTGAACTTGCCGCTGGTGTGCTCGATGTGAAATCGATGTACCTGGAGACTCCTGAGGATGTGGCTGAGCGTATTCGTGCCGTGCTCCAACATGTCAAGCCGGAAAAGCTTTATCTGACCTGTGACTGCGGGTTTTCCGCCTCCTCGCGCGGATTGGCGCGAGCCAAACTCGGCGCCTTGGTGGCCGGGGCGAAAATCGTGCGGCAGGAGTTGGAGAAAAGGTAGATTGCATTCCTCAGAGGGAGCGGCGATCCGCTCCGGAATCACGGTATAGTCACCCAGCCGGATCGTCCGATAGCCCAGCGCTAAAGAGGAAGCCCGGTCGTGGTGCTGTACCGACACGTGCTGCGGCAAAGGAGGGAGAGATGGAACAGCCTGTGCGCCTGCCGCTCGCAGGAATTCGGGTGCTCGATTTGACGATTTGGGTTCAAGGCCCGCTCGCGTCCATGATGCTGGCGGATCTGGGAGCGGAGGTCATCAAGATAGAAAAGCCAGGACAAGGGGATTTCTCGCGTGGGGCGCAGTCCATGTTCGGACAGCCGCAAAAACTCACGGACGGCCGGAGTCTGATGTTCGAGATTGCCAACCGCAATAAGAAGGCGGTGGCCATCGACTTGCGGCATCCCGAAGGACAACAGGTCTTCTACCGCCTAGTGGCACAGGCCGATGTCGTGGTGACGAATCTGCATCCTGCGACCCTACGCGAATTTCGGGTGGACCGGGAAACGCTGCTGGCGATCAAGCCGGATCTCATTTATGCCCACGCGACGGGCTTTGGGCCCCAAGGCCCGCATGCGGAAGATCCCTGTCAGGACACCGTCGGCATGGCGCGCTCAGGCTTTATGTTCAGTACGCCGACCGCAGAGGGCGCCCCAACGTATCCCCCCGGGGCGCTGAGCGACATCTTGTCCGGCACTATGCTGGGCTTTGGCGTGCTGGCCGCTTTGCTGGCCCGCGAGCGGTCCGGCGTGGCGCAAGCCGTGTGGTCGTCGCAGCTCAGCGCCATGATCTGGCTGCAGTATTACAATGTCGCGCAGGTCGCCAATATGGGAGCGGACTTTGCCCCGTTTGACCGGACCGCCGTCGCCAACCCGCTCATGAATCTGTATCGCTGTGCAGACGGGCAGTGGATTGCGTGTGGCATGGCGGTGGCGCAGCGGTTCTGGCCCGACTTCTGCGCAGTCATGGGCCTGTCGGAATTGGCACACGATTCGCGCTTTGCCAAGGATAAGCAGCGGGCAGCCCACCGAGGAGAGCTGATCGCCATTCTCGACACCGCTTTTGCGACGCAGCCCCGCGCCCACTGGGAACGGCTCTTTCGGGAGAAAGGGTTTTGGTTCGCGGTGGTGAATCGGGTGAGCGATCTTGCGGCAGATCCCCAGGTGATCGCCAATCACTACCTGGTCGAGCTGGACTCAGGGCTCAAGACGGTGGCGTTTCCCTTTACCTTGGAGAAAACTCCGGTGCCGCAGACACACGGAGCACCGACCTTCGGGCAGCATACGGACGAGATCCTCCAACACGTGTGTGGCTACACTCCGGAGGAGGTCCTAGCATTGAAAGAAAAGAATGTCGCTTGGTAAGGGCAGCTCCACTGGTAATCGCAGTGACCCTGGCTGCGATCGTCTGCGGCGGTTGATTTTGCGGATGCTTTCTTGCCGATGCTCGCATCGGCCGCATAACGCCCCGCCGCAGCCGCCGCAGCCCAACCGGATCTTTTCAGATTCAGTAGGAACCGCTCGCGGGATGCGGTCGGTCTGGAGGCGTTTGTTAGGCGGCTTTCTCGGGAGGAGGTTGGCCAGAGATATCAGTTGACAGAACATCTTGTGATCTCTCCTCGGATGCATGACGTATGCCGCGCCAATCGACCGCTGCCACCCAGCACTGCACCGCCCCATCGTAGTGCACAACGCCTTCCACTCGCAGTTCATCAGGCTGCCCATGCGCATCCGCGTCATCCGTATAAAAAGTGAGCACTTGCCCCTCCTGGAGTTCGAGGCCGTGACGCCGCAAGTCCTGTGCTGTCCCGGCACAAGTCAGCCGCAGCCGATTACTGTCATCTAAATTCTGGAAATCAGCATAAATCCTGGGAAGAGTCATACGTTTCCTCCATTCACTTCTCCCGCTTGTTCGGGTTCTTCACCGGGGGCTGAAAGAGGACACTCGCCTGCTCAGGTGTGAGACCGTCCAAAAGAGCATGATAAGGATTAGTCCGCGTCGGCGCAGGTACGATGTCACCTCCGGCTGCGCGCACTGCACCAACCGTGGTCACACCTATCTGAGTATGAAGAATTCCTGGGTACCCGGTTTGCGGGTTGGGCGCAGTAAGTGTTTGCACGGTGACCGCGGACGAAGAGTTGACCGAGACCCCCTGGAATTTTCCTCCGGTCTCGACTTGAACTCCCGACCCTTGAGCGAAGTTAGTCGGCAAGTTTTGTCCCCCGCGGACGACCAAGGCCTCATCGGGGAGTGCTGGCATGGTCAATTGCCTTACTCAGAGGCATTAATTTCTCACACAAAGACTCATAACCTCCTTCTGTCCAGCAAACTTTCCCGCATTGTATAAGCCTTCACCTGGGGTACACAAGCTAGACCGCCTAACTACTGAGTCTACTGCTTACCTCTCAGCGGTATATCCCGCTAAATCGTTGCGCTGGAAAACCGCAAAATCGCAAGCAGTCTCCCTTAGTCACCGCAAATTTGTCACGCTTTGTCTCGCTGAGATATCCCGCCCGCTCGGCGGTATATCCCGATATCAGACCGCAGCCTCTCGTGCTCTTTCTCTTGCCTCAGATTCCTCAGTTGAGGGCAATTGACAGCGTTCTGGACCGAGGCGATCAAGATCGGAGCGTAACGGAGTGGCAGCGAAGTGCTGCTTCCAGAGGCGAGGCGTGAGCAGATGGACCTCGAAGGCCAGATGGGTATCAATCCGCTGGAGCACGTCCACGAGATAGACATACGGATCAGGATCCTGTAGGCGATCACGGCCCGCCGCTCGCAGCCGACGACCCGTACCCCTTGCCGCAGGTCATCGCGTTGCCGTCCCCGCTTGGGAAAGGCGAACAGCGTGTCACAGTAGGCGCGCAGACGACGGACGTACTTCAGCGCGGTATCCGAGTTGCCGCTGCGTTCGGCGGTGTAGTGATAGAGGTCCGTCAGATCGTCTTCTGCGAGGGGGCGGAACACCACCTTACGCGTTGGCATGGTGGCGGGCTTTTTTTGTCCGCGTGTGGAGGGCTTCTATACGTCCAAAGACTTCCTGGGCCGGACGACTGGGGGCGCGAATCGTCCCAGGCTTTGTCAATCTTGGCCTTGAGCACCCGCCGCCGCTCCTGGGCGCTAATCTCGTAGTCTTCCAGCAAGCGTAGACCGGCCCGAACTACCTCACTGACGTTCTGGTAACGTCCTCGGCTAATTCGCTGTTGCACGAACTGCTCGAAATGTTCACCCAAGCTAATGCTGGCCATGCTGTCCTCTCAGGAAATAATAGTAATAGATGTCAAAGGATAACATTTTTCTTAGTCGGGGACGACAAAAAAATCGGCAGTCATCTCCCTTTTTCCTTCAGCCAAGCCAAACTGCCGGCGCAGTTCGACAGGTGATGTAGTAAATTACATATTAAGTATAAGCGCGCGCACGAAAATTGTCGAGAAAAACAAAGACTTACCTCTAAACCAGACGGCAGGAGATTCGTACACTCATGCACCTGAGCCTGAACGCCGTAGCGTGCGCTATGCGCACGAAAATAGTGGCGCACAGGGAAGACGTGCGCACGGCGCACGCTACCCCGAGCTGACGCTGGTAGAACCAGGGCTGCGCTTCCCGGTTCAGCAGCCGCTTACCCTGCATCGTCCAAAAGTGAATCCAGTACAGCTCGGCATGGAAGGCCGCCCGGGCATCCTGCGCCTCGGCCAGTCTCACGATGGCGCGCACCAGGCCAAGCCGCTAAATGGCGCAGTTGCGTTTGTAGACCAGAGAGTTGCCCGATTCAAATAAATGCTTATCCGTGCGCTCGACCAGGTCACGGCGGGTTTGCCCGATGTAATAGAGCTCATTGTTACGCGGATCGATCAGGCCGTAGATGGTGTGGGCGTGGGACATGCTCGGTTATGCGCTTGTGGTGCCGGCACCGGCGGAGTGCCGTATTTCCCCGAAAACCGGAGAGCAGAGCTATAAGAGCAGCCAACGGGGAAGTCAGACGGATACAGCAGGAGACCTTTACGGTTCTCGCGGCTCAATTGCAGTGATTTCCGGAAAAGGACGGAAGTCTCTAACATTGAAGGTATAAATACGCGTGATCCCATTGGCCAGCATCGTGGCCACGAGCTGCACGTCGAAAATACGCTTTCTGGTCACGGGGTGGCGGCGGAGTAAAGCGATCCAGCGCGTGATCGCGTCCACCGGCTGGGGCAAGACGATGGTACCAGGAGCGGAGCAGATTTTCTCGACCTCCCGCAAGGCCTCCCCACTGGAGAAAGGTGCGGTCACACGCCGAGGATTAGTAATGATGGCATAAAACTCGGCAAGTACCTGAGAATTGACACAGAGAGCGGCGTTCTCTTCCTGGGTTCTCTCAAGCACGAGCCGGGCGGCAGGATACTGGGGCATATCACGGTACAGCGCGTACACGAGGAGATTCGCGTCGAGAAATGTCCGCTCACTCGTCATCATCCGAGTAGATTTCCTCGCGCGTGAGCGGCGTTAACACTCTGCCCTTTCGACTAGCGAACTTGATCCGTTTCCGTGGCTTTGGTTTTGGCCTGGTTCCGGTCAGTTGACGTGCCATTTCAGCAACAACCTCTAACCCGCGCGCGACGGGTTCAGGGATGCCTTTCAAGTCGATTGCTTTGGTTGCCATGGTCTAACCTCGTTGGAAAAAGCTTCCTTACCCGTCAAAGTGTAGTCTGGAATTCGCGGGGCGTCAAAGATTTCTGCGTGGAACACTAGAGAGAATCCCAACGAAAGAGTTTCAGTTCCCTCTTCATCGGGACAAGGTCTGCATCACTGCGCAAGAAGGCTTACCATGAGTGGATGGAGTGTTTCAGTTCCCTCTTCATCGGGACAAGGTCTGCATCCTCATAGGCTGACCGTCTTTCCTCCTGATTAAGGTGTGTTTCAGTTCCCTCTTCATCGGGACAAGGTCTGCATCTTGCTTGCCATACGAGCCTCCTCCGTACTTACTGACAGGTTTCAGTTCCCTCTTCATCGGGACAAGGTCTGCATCTGTTGAGGAGATCGCATGTGGACAATCATAGCGCCTGTTTCAGTTCCCTCTTCATCGGGACAAGGTCTGCATCTTGCTGCCCAGCTAGCCGACCTGGCATCCTCTCTCGAGTCGTTTCAGTTCCCTCTTCATAGGGACAAGGTCTGCATCGCGTTTACGACG
>JACQEL010000286.1 GCA_016200595.1 Deltaproteobacteria bacterium | reverse complement strand
AATAGGTTTGGATGACATCATGGCGGCAGTAGCGGTGAATATCGCCCAGGCGCTGCTCCTGCCATAATTGTTGCACCATTGAGCCGTCGATTTCGGTCTTGCCCGGTAAGCCAATCATTTTGGCCAGCAGATTGAATCCACCACGCAGGCGATGCACGCCATAATTGGTAAGAAAGTCGTAGAGATCGAAGTGCCCTTCCTCAGCATAACGATTACGGGCCTTGCCGCTAAAATAACGGTGGGCCTGACAGCTATACTTGAGTGCGTGTAATTCCAGGACAGGCAAGTCGAAGCCGCGGCCGTTGAAGGTCACGAGCGTACCCGAGAACCGCTCCAGCCGCTGCCAGAAGGTACGAACGATCGCTTCCTCGCTGTAGTCGTTCTCGTTGACCGTCTCGACCGCGGTCAGTACCCGTTCATCATTGACCTGACCAACCGCAATAGAAATCGGGATATGAAACGAGAGCGGGAAGAAATCGTTCCCTTGTTCTTGCCGTAAGCGTTCGCGGACCTGAGAATAGGCATCTTCCTCCAAGACGTCGGCATGGGGAAAGTAAATCGCCTGCACCAGGCCCTTGTCGATGCGCGTCTCGATATCGACGATGGTGTACCGCATGCGTAGACCGTTGATACCAAGTTGCGCGCAAAGAAGCAACTTTCCTGGCACGGCCGGGTGCATAACAACATCCTGGCTCTTGTACGATGAGTAGAGTAGGCGGTTTGAGATCCTTCGCGCTGCTCAGGATGACATGCTCTAAGAGGTTCATCCGGAGAACACTGCAGCTTGATCTATCACTGTCAGTCATATCGAGTCCAGATTTTTACAATTACAGCTACAGTCTCTATTCCCCTCCCCCTGCTATTCGTCAAGAGTTTTTTCAAGGGCACAAAGAAAAAGCCGCGTGCCCTCACGCGGCTGCTCTCTGGAACGCGGAATTCTCCGGTCTTTACTGCGAGATAAACTTCACTTTGCCGTCGTCTTCGAAGCGCCGGACTTTGTCCTCATACATGAGCAGGTGCAGGTGGGCTAAGGTCTCAAAGGTCGCCGCCAGCAACTGAAAGTAGGGACGGTCCTGTCCAAAATCGAAGATTTCCATAGCGACCTCGTAGGCAGTACGGGCGCGTCCTTTGATCGTACCGTGCATTTCTTGCAAGCGATACTTATGATGCTGAATGATCTGCTGCGCACGGTACCGATGATCCTTGAACACCGCGCCATGCGCCGGCAAAACAAGCTCAACGTCAAACTTCTGCACTTTTTGTTGAGAATCAAGAAAATCCCGTAACGGATTGTCCGGCCCAAAGTGGTACACCCCCACATGGGGAGTGATCTTGGGCAAGAGATGGTCGCCAACGATCAAAACCTTGTCGGCGGGAAAGTAGAAACAGCAGTGTCCCGCGGTGTGTCCCGGCGTCCACACCACAATGAGTTCACGATTACCGATACGGACCGTGTCGCCATCGTCGAGCGGATGATCCGGCAGCACTGGCGCGTACAGAGTGCCGAAATAACGCCCCGGCGTAGGTTGCCCATCCGGTGAGTCGGGCGCCGGCACCCCGTGGCTGCGAAAGAACGCCTGGGCTTCAGGCATGGGAATCGAAGATTGCATACGCTCGACCCGCGGCACTTCGAGGGGATTGAGGTACACCTCGGCACCGGTCAGTTCTTTGTACGTGCGGGAGGTGCCGAAGTGGTCCGGATGGTGATGGGTACACACCAGCTTGCGCACGGCAGAGAGCGGGCACCCTACTTCAGCGAGCGCAGCCTTGAAGGTGGCGATACTGTCCTCGCTATGCATGCCCGTATCGATCAGCGCCCATTCATCCCCACCACGCACTAAATAGACGTTGACGATGCTCGGCCGCATCGGCAGCGGCAGGTAGATTTGATAGATCCCCGGAGCGACTTCGCGAATCTTGCTCTCCATAGCCATTACTCGTGTACCCGGTCCTTGACCGGAAACGTCGCCTTAATCTTCACTTTCCAGCGCGCCACCATACCATCCTCAACTTGCGCAGTGATATCGGTGAGCTGGGCCTGATAGATGCCACTGATCGTCACCGACGCGCGCGCCACAGCCAGTGACACGGCTTCTTCAATGCTGGTGGCTGAGGACCCGGTCAGCTCAATAGTTTTTTCGACCATACAACCTCCTTTGCAGAGCAGTGATGCGGCCAGGGTTGTAGCACAGCGGAGACGGACAAGTAAACGGTTCGCCGTTAACTGCCGGTCCGCTGCGCAGGAGTTTCGCGTGAGCGCGAATTTGCTACGAGAGGAGCAGGGACTTCTTCACGCGGGAGCGGCGAGCAGAGCCACGTCTGCATAGCCGCTTTCAAGCGCGCCAGGAGTTCCTTAGCACGGAGAGCGTCTCCCGGCTCAACCAAATGCTGTAATAACAACCCGTTCAACGCCGCCATAATCAGGGCAGCGTCCTCAGCGGGTCGTACTTGTTGAGTAAAGATACGCGCCGCCCGACCACGCTCCAAAATGGTGATCAGTAGTTCGCGATACACCCGATGGAGTTCACGCGCATGCGTCACCAACTCCTGTGAATTCTCATCCTGTCGCACAACCTGTCCGAGCACGAATTGTACCGAGGGCAAATGCTCGGCAATAAAATCATAGTAGTCGTCGATCAGCTTCTCGACCTGCTCGCTCTCATTGAGCCCAAGCAGTGCGTGGGCATCTATCTCGTACGGAGCGAGAAAGTGCTGCAGGGCCGCGCGAAAGAGCTGCTCTTTGCTATCAAAGTACCAGAGGACGAGCGCCTTGCTCACCTGCGCGGCGCGCGCGACTTGGGCGAGGGAAGTAGCGGTGTATCCCTGGCTGGAGAAAAGCTGCGACGCGGTCTTGAGAATTCTCTCCCGTGCATCCACGCTAGTACGGTAGGAGAAAAAAAACTCGCTGTCAACGCATTGGGGCTTGCCAAGGCACGAGGGGTGGGCTACTGGGAGAACCTTATGGCCTCCGTCTGCATCCGGGTCGGGGTGCTCTTCCTGGTAGTGGCGAGCCTGTCAAGTCGTGAGTTTCTTCCCCGGCCAGTTCCCCCACTCCCAGCTGTGGCGCGACAGCCAGAGAGCGATCCTCTCACAGAGAGTAATCCTCTCACAGAGAGTAGCCCTCTCACTGTCGCAGACCTGCAGCGCCGTGGCACTATCACTTTTCTGATGCACCACAGCGCCGCTTCGTCCTTTCTGTACCGCGGCGAACAGATGGGCTTCGAGTACGAATTGGCTCTGGCATTTGCTAAAGAATTGGGAGTCGAACTGCAGGTATTGACCCCGCCGCCAGACGTCGAACTCACTTCCTGGCTCAAAACCGGAAAAGGAGATGTGATTGCGGGCTTATTCACCGATGGGGCGGGACATGTGGAAGATGCCCAGCGTCTAGCGCGCGTGCTGGGCTATGATCCGCATTGTTGGGAGGAATCGATGGAATCG
>JACQEL010000285.1 GCA_016200595.1 Deltaproteobacteria bacterium | reverse complement strand
TGACCGGCGACACCAGCGTCATTCGTAAAGAACACTTCCTGCAAATGAAAGACGGAACGATCTTGTGTAACTCTGGTCACTTCGACGTCGAAATCGACATGAAAGCCTTGGCCAGCTTGGCGAAAAAAGTCGAGAAGAATGTGCGTCCCAATGTCGATGGGTATTACTTGGCGAATGGTCGCTGGTTGTATCTGATTGGTGAGGGACGGCTGGTAAACCTCGCCGCGGCCGAGGGCCATCCGGCCGCAGTCATGGATATGAGTTTTGCCACCCAGGCGCTCAGCGTGCGCTGGGCAGCAGAGAACGGTCGCACCCTCGAGCATCGGGTCCATCTCGTGCCCAAGAAAGTTGAGGATCAGGTTGCGACCCTGAAGCTCGCGAGTATGGGCATCAAATTCGATCGCTTGACCAACGAACAGAAGCACTATCTTGCCTCCTGGGAATTTGGCACGTAACTTGACTACGTCAGTGAAGAATTATGAGTGAAAAGTTAAGAGTTACAAAACGGTCTTGCCTTTCACTCTTCATTCTTCACTCTTCACTCTTCACTCTCTTCGTCCTAGCTGCCGTGGTCCATGCCGGCGTGTCTGAACGCCCGGTGGTAGAGAGCGTCCACTACATTTCTGCGGCCGAGTATACTCGCGTCATTATTACCCTTTCTGGAGAAGCCGGTCGCCGACTTTTTACCGTGCCGGCGGATCCTGTACAGAAGCTCCCGGGTCGGATTGTCATCGACTTCGCGCCAGCCCGCCGCGGTCCACAGGCGCCCCTGTCACTGCCGATTCAGGATGGCCTGCTCAAACAGGTTCGGACCGGCCAATTCTCAGCCACTACGGTGCGGATTGTCCTTGAGGTCGAACAGCTCGACGACTACAAAACCTTCGTGTTGGAGTCCCCCTACCGGCTCATTGTCGATGTCAAAGGGAAAGTCCAACGACAAACCCCATCACCGAGCAAGCCACCGAGCGAGCCGGTACAAGCGCAAGACATTAGTGCAGGGCCTCCGGTACTCAGTCCGCCACCGAGCAAACCACTCACTGAGCCGCTGCCAGAGCAGGGCGCTCCGCCACGCTATCGCATCATGTTAGACCCGGGCCATGGCGGCAAAGACCCGGGGGCTATGGGGAAAGGAGGCGTAGTAGAAAAAGACGTGGTGTTAGCAATCAGTCAGCGCTTGGGTCGCAAACTGGCTGAACGAGAGCAGGTCGAGGTGCTCTTCACCCGCACGACTGATGTGTTCGTGCCGCTCGAGGAACGGATTGCCCGCGCGAACGCCGCGAAGGCCGATCTTTTCGTCTCCATCCATGCCAACGCCAGCACTAACTCCGAGTTACAAGGAGTCGAGACTTATTATCTCAACAATACGAACGATCGTGCGACGATCCGCCTGGCGGCCCTGGAGAACGGATTGCGACCAGAGAGCATCTCTCGCGACGATGGCAGAGCAGGGTTATCTTTCCTGCTCAGCGACCTCATTCAAAATGGGAAAGAAGAAGAGTCGATTGCCCTGGCCTATCATCTGCAAGAGGCCGTAGTTCTTCGGGCCAAGCAGCGTTACTCTGCACTGCATAGTCTAGGTGTAAAAAAAGGGCCGTTTTACGTACTGGTCGGAGCGCATATGCCGTGTGTCTTGGTCGAGACCGCTTTCATCACCCATCCCGTGGAAGGCAAATACCTGATGTCGTCCGCCTACCAGGATACTCTTGCCGAAGGACTCTTTCTTGGCATCGTGCGTTTCCTGCGCACGGGGCTCACGACAAAGAACTTATGAAAGACACTCTAGTATGTTCTGAGGTGTGCCCTCATGTACCAGGCCTAGAGCTGCCGCCGCTACCGCCAGCAGATCTCGAGGTCGCGGCAGACCCGCGCCTCAACCTCAGAGACGTGAGCAAAGCGTATCATGCCCGCGTGCGCGCGGAGCTTGCCAAGCTTTATGCCGTTGAGGAGAGTGGACGCGCAGTAGTCGAACTGTACACGCACTGCATCGACCGCTTGATTCGCTACCTCTTCGATGCCGCCACCCGGCTGTACGCGCGGCGCTATCCTAAACTTCACCAACGCTGTGCCGTGTTTGCTCAGGGTGGCTACGGACGCGGGGAGCTGAATTTCTATTCGGATATCGACTTGCTGTTCTTGTACCATTGGAAGATCACGCCCTACGTTGAGACCGTGCATGAGACGATCATGAATAACCTGTGGGATGCCGGGTTCACGACCCTGCCGGCCGTACGCAACGTGCGTGAGTGTGTCCGTCTCGCGAATCAAGATTTGACGGTAAAGACCTCTTTGCTCGACAACCGCTATCTGTGCGGTGATGAGCCGCTCGCGTGCGAATTCACCACCGCGCTGGAGCGCGAAATCCTGGGAAAATATACTGAGCGATTTTTTCACGACAAGGCCAAGGAAAGTCGTGAACGGCATCAAAAAAATGGCGAATCAATTTACCTCCTCGAACCGAACCTCAAAGAAGGTCAGGGGGGCTTACGCGATTTGCACACCGCCGGGTGGTTGGCCAAGGTCAAGTTCAAAGTGCGCACCTTGCCTGAGCTGATCACTAAAGGCGTGATATCGGCGCACACGCTGGCCGAGGTGGAAGCCGCCCGGGATTTCCTCTGGCGTGTCCGCAATGGGCTCCACTTATGCGCCGGCAGCGAGCAGGATCAGTTGAGTTTCGAGTATCAAGACCAACTGGCGCCCGCGTTTGGATTTGTTGATGTGACCAGCTTCATGCGTCACTACTATCTCCACGCGACCACCCTGTATACCTTTGCGCAAACGATGATTGAGCGCTGCTTGGAGACCCCGCGGTTCTATAACTTTATCGGCCGCCCGCGCGGCCGTGAGATTCGCGAGGGCGTGCGCATTCTCGATGGTACCCTGAGCGTGACCAAAGCTGAGATTCTTACTGAGGAGCCGCTGAACCTGGTGACGGTCTTTCACGATATGCAGCGTCACCAGGTGCGTCTGGCGAGCGAAACCAAACAGCTCATGCGCGACGCCCTGGCCAGTCTGCCGGCGGAGGTCGCGGCAACTTCTGCGCTGCGTGACGCGTTTCTTACCATCCTGAACTGGAAACAACGAGTCGCGCCCACCTTACGAGAGATGCACGC
>JACQEL010000284.1 GCA_016200595.1 Deltaproteobacteria bacterium | reverse complement strand
CTCGCGCACCTTAGGGGGCGCTGGCGGTAGTATCGTCTCCTCGTTGGCTGAGTTTCGCACTCTGGTGGAATGGGGACTCGAAGCCTCGCCCACCCATGAAGTGCTGATCGAAGAGTCGATTGCGGGGTGGAAAGAGTTTGAGCTGGAGGTGATGCGCGACGGCAAGGATAACGTGGTGATCGTCTGCTCAATTGAAAATCTCGATCCCATGGGGGTGCACACGGGTGACTCGATCACGGTCGCGCCGGCACAGACGTTGACCGATAAAGAATACCAGATCATGCGTGACGCCGCTTTGCGCATCATCCGTGAGATCGGCGTAGACACTGGCGGCTCGAACATTCAGTTCGCCACTCACCCTGACACCGGCCGTATGGTGGTGATCGAGATGAATCCGCGCGTGTCGCGCTCGTCGGCCCTGGCTAGTAAGGCAACAGGTTTCCCGATCGCCAAGATCGCGGCTAAGCTAGCCATCGGCTATACCCTGGACGAGATCCCCAACGATATCACGCGTGAGACGCCTGCCTGTTTCGAGCCGACCATCGATTATGTCGTGGTAAAAGTCCCGCGTTTCACTTTTGACAAATTTCCCCAGACCCAAGATACTCTCGGGCCGCAAATGAAGTCGGTGGGTGAGGCGATGGCGATTGGCCGTACCTTTAAGGAGGCGCTGCAGAAGGCTTTGCGGTCATTAGAAATTGGCAGCTATGGGTTTGAAGAAAGAGTCCGGCGTCCGGCGTCCGGCGTCCGGCGTCAAGAAGGACTTGAGTCTATACAGGAGCGACTGCACACGCCGAACGCTGAACGTCTCTGGTATGTGGCTGATGCTCTGCGACTGGGAATGGGAGTTGAAGAATTGTATCAGATTACCAAGATCGATCCTTGGTTCTTAGAAAACATTGCCCAAATCGTTCAATTTGAGAAAGAAATCCAAACCCAGACTTCAAGTCCTGAGACGCCGGACGCCGGACATCGGACGCCGGACTTGCTTCGCTTCGCGAAGCGTATGGGCTTCTCCGACGTACGTCTCGCCCAGTTGCTAGGGTGCAGCGAGGCTGAGATACGCGCAAAGCGCGAGCAGTGGGGTATCGTGCCCGTGTATAAGACCGTTGATACCTGCGCGGCTGAGTTTGTCGCTCATACCCCTTATCTCTATTCCACCTACGAAGGCGAAGACGAGGCGCAACCGACAAATCGCCGCAAGGTTGTCATCCTGGGTGGTGGTCCTAACCGTATCGGTCAAGGCATTGAATTCGATTACTGCTGTGTGCACGCGGCCTTTGCCTTAAAAGAAGACGACTTCGAGACCATCATGGTCAACTGTAATCCAGAGACTGTGAGCACGGATTACGATACGTCAGACAAGCTCTACTTTGAGCCACTGACTCTGGAAGACGTCCTCAACATCGTGCGAGAGGAAAACCCCTTTGGTGTCATCGTGCAGTTCGGTGGTCAGACGCCGCTGAAACTGGCGGTCCCGTTGGAGCAAGCCGGAGTACCTATTCTTGGCACGTCGCCGGATTCGATCGACCGGGCCGAGGACCGAGAGCGGTTCAAGGAAGTGCTCGACATATTAAGACTGCGCCAGCCGCCGAGTGGGACGTCCCGCTCTCCTGAGGAAGCGCTACGCATCGCCGCTGAAATTGGCTACCCGGTCCTCGTCCGGCCTTCCTACGTGCTTGGCGGTCGAGCTATGCAGCTCGTTTACGATGAAGAAAATCTGCGACGCTATATGCGTGAGGCGGTGTTGGCCTCGCCTGAACACCCTGTGTTAGTCGATAAGTTTCTTGATGATGCGACCGAGGTCGATGTAGACGCAGTGAGTGACGGGCAAGAGGTGGTCATCGGCGGGATCATGGAGCATATTGAATTAGCTGGGGTGCACTCGGGCGACAGCGCTTGTTCTTTGCCTCCACGTCGTCTCTCGTCAGCGGTGCAGGACGAGATCCGTCGGCAAACCGTGCTCCTGGCGAAAGAACTCCAGGTAGTCGGTCTGATGAATGTGCAGTTCGCGGTCAAAGGTGACACCGTGTATGTGTTGGAGGTGAATCCACGGGCCTCGCGTACGGTTCCGTTCGTTAGCAAGGCGATTGGCGTGCCGCTGGCCAAACTGGCCGCCCGGGTGATGGCGGGCAGAACTTTGCGCGAGCTCAATTTCACCCGCGAAGTCATACCGCAGCACATCAGTGTCAAAGAAGCCGTGTTTCCGTTCATTAAGTTTCCCGGGGTGGACACGCTGCTGGGGCCGGAAATGAAGTCCACCGGCGAGGTGATGGGGGTGGACACTTCTTTTGCCATGGCCTTTGCCAAGGCGCAAATCGCTGCTGGCACCCTCTTACCCATGCAGGGCAAAGCTTTCCTGAGCGTGCGCGACTATGACAAGCCCGCCCTCCTGCCCATTGCCCGGCGCTTGGTGGAAAATGGGTTTTCCATTATTGCTACACGTGGCACTGCGGTCTATTTGTGTGAGGCTGGCATTGTGGCTGAGTCAGTGAACAAAGTGATTGAAGGGTCGCCGCACATTGTCGATATCATTCGTGCCGGGGCGGTCGCGTTAGTGATCAACACCATCGAAGGAGTTCAAACTGTGGCTGATTCTTTCTCGATCCGTCGCAGTGCTCTGGAATGTCGTGTTCCTTACTTTACCACCATTGCCGCCGCTGACGCCGCCGCCGAGGGAATTGCGCGCTTGCACCAAGGGCTGCTGCACGTGCGGTCGTTGCAGGAATATCATCACGTGAACGAATGCTGAACGCTGAATGCTGAACGCTGAGTAAGGGAGGCGGAAAAATACAGGGGTAATCCGTTCGCGCTGAGCCTGTCGAAGCGTGAACGGAACGGCCTCAGCAGATCGTTTGTTACCAGATGAATTACCACTTCGCATGAAACATTGTGTTTTGCCCTGGCGCTTTTATGAATGACCATCCGCCTGCATCGTCAGATTCTCAACCCGCCGCTTCCCGGGCCGCCCGTCCCTTTCTCCCGCCGCTGAAAAAACCGGTGCAGTTTGTCAAAGGCGTAGGGCCCCGTCGCGCTGAACAGCTTGCCCGCTTGGGGATCGGGACCGTGGAAGACCTGCTCTATCACATTCCGTTCCGGTATCAGGACCGGCGCGAAATCAGGAAGATTCGTGATCTGCCTCTTGGCGAGGAAGGGGCCACGGTTGGGCAATTGGTGCGTATGGGCCGGCGCTTCGTGACCCGCAGCCGTCGCTGGGTGCTCGAAGGCGTGGTACGTGACGAGACCGGCTTTCTGTTCCTGCGCTGGTATAATCAGCATCGCTATTTCGAGCAGCGCTATCAGTTAGGCCAACGCGTCTTGCTCTTTGGCAAGGTCGAGATGGGGTTAAAGGGCGGGAAGTGGATGATTCATCCAGATATGGAACTCCTGGAGGAAGAAGAGGATACCGCCCGCATTCTGCCTATTTACAATAAAACTACGGAAATGACTGTAGCTGCTATGCGCCGCTTGGTGCATGGCGCGGTTGCTGAGCATGTCGACCTCATACCTAATAGCCTGCCCTCAGAGATCACCGCACGTCTGGGATTGATGGATCTCAATATTGCCCTCCGGCACCTCCACTTCCCACCACTAGATGCTGACCTGATGGCGCTCAACACTGCTGCCTCGCCAGCGCATCGGGCCGTGGTCTTTGACGAACTTTTCTATCTCCAACTCGGTATGGCTTTGCGCCGACGCAACATGGTGAAAGAGGATGGCCTGTCGATCGTGCCAGGACCACTGGTCCGGCACGTGTATGAAGTGCTGCCGTTTCGCTTGACCAATGCGCAAGAGCGGGTGCTAGAGGTCATCTTTCGCGACATGGCCGCTCCCCATCCGATGAACCGCTTGGTACAGGGGGATGTTGGCTCAGGCAAAACGATTGTCGCCTTCTGTGCCGCTCTGGCCGCGCTTGATAGTGGGTATCAGGTCGCCTTCATGGCGCCGACCGAGTTGCTCGCTGAACAACACTTCCGCACGCTCAGTCCTTTAGCCGAGAAATTGGAAGTATCGCTTACCCTCCTCACTGGTGAGGTCAAGGTTCGACGCAAACAAGAGCTGTATAGCTTGATTGAGCAGGGAAAAGTAGAAATCGTGGTTGGTACGCACGCGCTTATTCAAGAAGGGGTGCGCTTCCACCGTTTGGGGCTGGCGATTGTTGATGAGCAACATCGCTTTGGGGTGATGCAGCGCGCGGCGCTGAAGCGACTGGGGACTAACCCAGACATGTTACTGATGACTGCCACACCGATCCCGCGCACCTTAGCGTTGACGATCTATGGCGATCTCGACGTCTCGGCTATTGATGAGTTGCCACCAGGGCGGAAGCCGATCACCACGCGAGTCTTTCATGAAGGGGAACGACAGAAGGTCTATCGTCTCGTCAAGGAACACCTCGACCGGGGACACCAGGCCTATGTAGTCTATCCGTTAGTGGAAGAGTCAGAAAAGTTGGACCTGAAAGCGGCAACCAACATGGCCGAAGAATTAGCGCATACTTTCTTTGCCGGTTACTCGGTCGGGCTCGTGCACGGCCGCATGAAGGGTGAGGAGAAGGACAAGGTGATGCAGCGGTTTAAGAATGGTGAGCATCACTTGCTGGTCTCCACCACAGTGATTGAGGTTGGCATCGACGTGCCTAATGCAACGGTCATCCTCATCGAGCATGCCGAACGCTTTGGGCTGGCGCAGTTACATCAGCTTCGCGGCCGGGTTGGGCGCGGCCAGGCGGAGTCCTTATGTCTGCTCCTGGCGCAGTACACACCTGCGGATGAATCTCACCGTCGGTTACGGGTGATGAGCGAAACTAACGATGGTTTCAAGATCGCCGAGGCAGACCTGACGTTTCGCGGGCCGGGTGAGTTTCTCGGCATCCGGCAGTCGGGCATGCCAGACTTTCGGGTGGCCAATATCGTGCGCGACAGCCGTATTCTCGAAGTCGCTCGCGAAGAGGCTGAAGCCTGGCTGGCTCAGGACCCAGATTTAACCATGCCAGCCTCACGTCGCTTGCGCACCGTGCTAGAGGATCGCTGGGCCGGACGGTTAGAGTTGGCGCGAGTGGGGTAGCTGTAATTGCGGATTGTCGAGAGGGTGCGCCTTCGCTTAGGACCGGTGAAACAGATTTAAGAATTCAACCGAACCGTCAGGATTAAGACGGTAGTGAACGAGAAAAGGGCCGGCACGGTAGAGATAACTCGGCACCACCGGGTCGTAAAAACTGGGAGATCGACCTGGGAGCACAGGATCGGCGGCCACTGCAGCGAGTACTTGTGTCAGCGCTGCGCGTTCGTTCGTGGAAGCCTGTTGTTCCCATTCGGCTACATCTTGGAGAAATCTTTGCGAAAAAACGAATTCAGCCACGCAGCAACCCTTTTTTACGGGCGGTCGCCAGTAGTTCCTGTAGGTCGGGCATCCGGTTGAATTTGAGGACCCGACCACTCCTTACGTCCTCATTGGCCTCTTTCATGGCGCGCAGCGCCTCGGGATCTTGCCACAGTCGCGCCATCCGTTTGAGAGTTTCCAGCCGTTCAAAATCAATGAGAACGGCAGCGGGTACCCCGCGCTTCGTCACGATGATCTGATCACCTTCTTGAGCCTCGTCTATGAGTTTGAGAAATTGCTGACGTACTTCGCTCACCGTCAGGTAGCGATCCATAACTTTTCCTCCTGACAAAATAATGTACAAAGAAATGAGTGTGAGAACAACCCTTAGGGACTCTACAGAGCTTGCACTCGACCTGAGACGTTGTCAGGCTGCGAGGGGCAGAGTGGATACTTTATACTGGGGAACGGTTGGACAGCGGTGAGAAAGACCTTGACGGCCTCCATTGCCAGATCTTAGCGCGGGTTGGTGGAGAGATAAGCTTCCAGCACTTGCCGTCTGGTAGAGGCTCGCTCACTTATGTTCGCTCTCTGGCCTATAGCTCCCGGTATGAGCTATAAGCTATAAGTCAGAGGTTATCTTTCTCATTACTATCTGCAGCTAAGGGGAAGCGCTCTATGGAATTCACTCTACCTCCAGACGAGCAAGAACTCGTCAATTTGATCTCCCGACTTGCACAGGAACGTTTTGCCCCACGCGCGGCGCGCTATGACGCGGAAAATCTTTTTCCTGCCGAGAACTATGCCGACCTGCGTGAACATCGGCTGATGGATCTGACCGTACCTAAGGAATATGGCGGGAAGGGAGTCAGTTCCCTGGCGTATTGTCTGGCCATGCGCGAGATGGCAAAGGGAGACTCTTCCACTGCCCTGACCTTCAACATGCACGCGACGATCATGACGATCATCGACCATGTTGCTACACCTGAACAAAAGGCCCGCTACTTTGCCGAGGTTGTGAATCGCGGTGCAATTTTTGCCTCTATCGGTTCGGAACCCAACGCGAGCCCTAACGCCAACAAGTTTTACATCGAAACCTCGCTTACTAAGGCGCCTGGCGGGTATCGGCTCAACGGCACGAAATATTTTTGTTCGTTCGGTAACGCCGCCGACTACTACTTCATTTACGCTATGCTCCAAGGCACCAACCGCATCCGTGAAGGGCTGGTCAGTGCCGTGGTCCCGCGAGGAACCCCTGGGGTCGCTGTGGTTGAAACGTGGAACTCGATGGCGATGCGAGCCACTGCCAGTCACAGTATGACGTACCAGGATGGCTTCGTGCGGGAGGATGATATCGTCGGCTCGCCCGGAGTGGTCTTCACCAGTGGTTTGGGGGCCGAGTATGCCGTTGGCTATGCGGCCATTTATCTCGGCATTGCCGAGGCAGCCTACGAATTTACCCGCGACTATGCGCGCACGCGAGTCATTCGGCCAGATACGCAGCCGATCGGGCACAGCCCGGTGATCCAGCGTTACATTGCTGAGATGAGCGTAGCTTTGGAAGCAGCGCGGCTCATGAGCGTGCGCGCAGCGCTGACCTCACGTCCGTGTGCCTCTGATCGGATATTTGCTATCAGCCAGGCTAAATATCTTTCAGCTGAGACCGCGATCAAGGTTACCGATCTGGCGCTGCGTGTGTGTGGTGGGCGCGGGCTGCTCAAAGATTATCCGTTGGAGCGGTACTATCGTGATGTCCGGGCTGGCCTGGTGATGGG